>DASXRH010000103.1:0-2297 GCA_036506715.1 Acidimicrobiales bacterium | reverse complement strand
TCCGGCTCACCGATGACTTCTCCGAGGCGACGGCGTTGCACCTCACATGACACAGCTGCTCGAGTCCAAGAACGCCATCATCTACGGCGCCGGGGGCAGCCTCGGCGGGGCGGTCGCCCGCACGTTCGCCCGCGAGGGGGCGGCCGTCTTCCTGGCGGGCCGGCACGCCGAGCCGCTGAAGGCGGTGGCCGCCGACGTCACCGCTGCCGGCGGGACGGCCGAGGTCGCGGTGGTCGACGCCCTCGACGAGGAGGCCGTGGCCTCCCACGCCGCCGCCGTGGTCGCCCGCCGCGGCACGCTGGACGTGTCGTTCAACCTGATCACCCGGGGTGACGTCCAGGGGATCCCCTTCCTCGACCTGGCCACCGCCGACCTGCTGGCCCCGGTGGCCACCGGTCTGGCCGCCAACTTCGTGACCGCCCGGGCGGCCGCCCGCCACATGGTCCCCCAGGGGTCGGGCGTCATCCTCAGCCTGACCAGCGCCTCGTCGATCGGCACGGCCCCGGCCATGGGCGGCACCGGCCCGGCCGACGCCGCCATCGAGGCGCTGATGCGCTACCTGGCCGCCGAGTGGGGGCCGAGCGGGGTGCGGGTCGTGGGCCTGTGGACCGCCGGCGTGGTCGAGTCGCTCACCGACGAGAAGATCGGCGCGGTGGCCGGCCCGGGCGCCCCGTCGGCCGCCCAGGTGCGGGAGATGCTGGCCCAGGCGGCCGCGCTGCGCCGGAGCCCCCGCCTGGAGGACGTGGCCGAGACGGCGCTGTTCCTGGCGTCCGACCGCGCCGCCGCCGTCACCGCCAGCATCGTCAACGTGACCTGCGGCCTGGTCATCCCGGCCTGAGGAGGAGATCGCCTTGTTGTCGCCGACCACTACGGTGGCCCCCATCGCCACCGCCCGCATGTCCGCCCGCACCGCCGCCCGCGGCGACGCCGACTTCACGAGGCTGGTCGAGCGCCACCGGCGCGAGCTGCACGTGCACTGCTACCGGATGCTGGGGTCGTTCACCGACGCCGAGGACCTGGTGCAGGAGACGTTCCTGCGGGCCTGGCGGGCCCGCACGACCGTCGACGACGCCGCCGGCTTCCGGCCGTGGCTGTACCGCATCGCCACCAACGCCTGCCTCGACGCCCACCGCAAGCGGGCCCGCCGGCTGCCGAGCCTCACGTCGTTCGCGGACGTGCCGTGGCTCGAGCCCTACCCCGACCGCCTGCTCGACCAGGCGGCGCCCGACGACGAGCCCGACACCGTGGTCATCTCCCGGGAGACGATCGAGCTGGCCTTCGTCGCCGCCCTCCAGCTGCTCCCGCCCCGCCAGCGGGTCGCGCTGCTGGCCCGCGACGTGCTGGGCTGGTCGGCGGTCGAGACGGCCGAGCTCCTCGACGTGAGCGTGGCCGCCGCCAACAGCGCCCTCCAGCGGGCCCGGGCCACCCTGGCCGACGCGCTGCCGGCCCGGCGGGCCGACTGGACCACGACCAGCCTGTCCGACGAGGAGCGCGACGTGCTGGCCCGCTTCATCGACGCCCACGAGCGCCAGGACGCGTCGGCGGCCGCGGCCATGCTGCGCGACGACACCCGCATCACCATGCCGCCGGCGCCGATGATGTTCGAGGGCAAGGTGGCCATCGCCCGCAGCCTCGAGACCGCGTTCGGCCCCGAGTCCGACGGCGACTGGCGGCTGGTCCCCACGGTGGCCAACCGCCTGCCCACGGCGGCCAGCTACCTGCGGGTGCCTGGCGACGACACGTTCCGGGCGTTCAAGCTCGACGTGATCCGGGTGGTCGACGGCCTGGTCGCCGAGGTGACGACGTTCGGCCCCCGGCTGTTCCCCGAGTTCGGCCTCCCCGCGACGCTCGACGAGTGACGGTCGTGGGAGCCGACGAGACGATGACCGCCAGCCCGACCTCGCGGTGGTCGATCCGCTCCGAGGCCTCGATCCTGTCGATCGGCTCCCGGGGGTCGATCCTCAGCATCGGGAGCGTCGGCTCCATCCTGTCCGTGGCCAGCGTCGGCTCGATCGCGTCGGTGCTGTCGCTCGGCTCGGCACTGTCGCTGGGATCGCTGCTCTCCGCCCGGGCCCGATGGTCGGTGCTGTCGCAGGGCACACGCCGGGGCGTGCTCGCGCGCGCCGCTGCGCCCAATGCCCGCGAAGGGTGACCAATCCGACCACGCGTCGTACGCGATGACGGGCTCGGCCCCGCGGCCGGGCCCGTCATCGCGGAATCCTTGACCCGCCGGGTGCTCTGAGCCTGCGATGATGTGTCGCTGGGTTATCAGCGGGCGATCGACGATCGTCCGCCCC
>DASXRH010000102.1:0-1727 GCA_036506715.1 Acidimicrobiales bacterium | reverse complement strand
CGACGATGCGCTCGACCGGTCCGACGTGGGCCAGGGTCCAGGTGGTGAGACGGTGGGGCAGCCGCACCCGCACGCCACGCCGCCCCGTGGCCCGGCACATCTCGGTGAGCAGGGCGTCGACGGTGAGGGGTCGGGGGTCGGCGAGCTGGTAGGTGCGGCCGGCCGACCCGCCCAGGCCCGACAGGTGGTCGACGGCGTCGATGACGAAGTCGGACGGGACCATGTTGAACCGCACCATCGTCGGGTCACCCACGTACGGCACCAGCGCGGCCCAGCGGGGCTGGCGCACCAGCCACTGCAGAAGGAAGTAGGGCCCGTCGAACTTCTGGGTGTCGCCGGTGCGGGAGTCGCCGACCACGATGGCGGGCCGGTAGACGGTGGTGGGCATGCCGCCGGTCCGGGCCTCGGCCACCTCGACCTCGGCCAGGAACTTGGTCTCCTCGTAGAAGTTGTTGAACGCCTGCCCGACGTCGAGGTCATCCTCGCGGAACGGCCCGCAGTGACGCCCGCTCACGTAGCAGGTGCTGACGTAGTGGTGGCGGCGCAACCCCGGGCACCCCTCCGCGAAGCGCAGCATGTTGCGGGTGCCCTCCACGTTGACCCGCATGCCCACCTCACGGGCCACGCTCAGGTCGTAGACCGCGGCCAGGTGCCAGATCTCGGTGACGCCGGCCGCCAGCCGGTCGCCGCCGTCGATGCCGAGCCCCGGCGACGTCAGGTCGCCGGCCACCAGGTCGATGCGGCCGGCCAGCGCGGGGTCGGCGGCCTGGAGCGCCGCCGCCCGCTCCTTGGCCAGCGCCTCGAACCGGGGCTGCACCAGGCAGGCAGCCCGGGCCCCGGGCGAGCGCCGCAGGATCCGGGGCAGCAACCGGCTGCCGAGGAAGCCGGGGAAGCCGGTGAGGAGGACGGTCTCCGGCAGGAGACGGTCGGCGTCTGCAGCGGTCACCGCTGTGTTCTACCCCCGGACGCGACAGTGCCGCCCGTAGGGGGGGTACGAGCGGCACCGCCTTTCCTGCAGAGAGCGACGAGTGGAGGGGGGAGTACTCGTACTCGATCCGCAGATCTTGTTGTCCTTACCCCACCAGGTAGGACACCCCCACCCGGTGAGCTTTGATGAGAGCTTACGTCTTCCCCGCCCTCATCAACGTCATCCCCTCGTGATTTTTGTCACATTCTCCTAGGGTCGGCCGGCGGCCTCCCAGGCTGCATGCTCCGCCTGCGCTCGGCGCCACAGGTCGGCGAACGCGGCCGGCTCGATGCGGAGGGGATCGATGGCGAACACGTCGCCCAGCGCGGCCGCCAGCTCGGCGGGCGACGCCACGGTCGTCCGCGCCGCCCGGTCGCCGATCCGGCTCAACGTCAGCCCCCGCAGGATGTCGACGCCGGTGGCGTCCCGCCGCTGCACCGTCAGAACCCGCACGAAGCCGGAATCGGGCGAGGTCGAGAGCCAGTGGTGGCGCTCCGCGAAGGCGTCCATGCCGGTGGGTGCCGACCACCAGGCCATGCCCGGGAAGCTGCCGGCCGCGTCGTGGGTGAGGTGCCAGTCCCCGACCGTCCCCCGCTCGGGCGTCCGGTCCAGCACGAGGTGGAACGGCCGCTCGTCGTAGCCGCCGGGCACCAGCGGGAGGGGCCGGTGCAGGGTGTCGCCCAGGCCGGCGTCGACGTACCAGGCACCGCCGGGGTTGGCGTCGGACGGCAGGCCGACCACGGTCAGCACCAGGTGGTTG
>DASXRH010000101.1:0-2049 GCA_036506715.1 Acidimicrobiales bacterium | reverse complement strand
GGCGGGCATCTCGGCGGCCCACACCCCGCCCTCGCCCCGGGCGCCGGCCAGCGTGCCGGCGGCGGCCAGGACGTGCAGTCCGCCGCCCAGCCGGTCGGCGATGGTGGGCACCCGGGCCAGCAGGTCCTCGTCCCGCAGCAGGGCCAGGTTGGCGAGGCCGGCGGCGCACGAGGCCGGATGGCCGCTGTAGGTGTAGCCGTGGCGCAGCACATACGCCGGGTCGGCCTCCAGCGCCGCCCGCACCCGGGGCCCGACGACGACCCCGCCGAGCGGCAGGTAGCCGGACGTGACGGCCTTGGCGAAGGTGATCAGGTCGGGCGTCACGCCGTGGTGGCCGGCGGCGAACCACGACCCCAGCCGCCCGAACCCGGTGATGACCTCGTCGAAGATCAGCAGCGCGCCGTGCTCGTCGCACAGCTTGCGCAGCCCGTCGAGGTACCCGGGCGGGGCCGGGTGGACGCCGCCGGCGCCGATGACCGGCTCTGCGATGACGGCGGCGACCTCGTCACCCCGGGCGGCGAATAGGGCCCGGGTGGCGTCGAGGTCGTCGTGGACCACGGTCTCGACGTCGTCGACCAGCCGGCCCCAGCCCTGGCGGTTGAGCGGCAGTCCCTGCAGCGCGGTGCCGCCCACGTTGGTGCCGTGGTAGCCGAGCGTGCGGGACACCACCACCTGGCGCCGGGGCTGGCCGGTGAGGTGAGCCGTCAGCCGGGCCAGCTTGAAGGCGGTGTCGACTGCCTCGGACCCCGAGTTGGTGAGGAACACCCGGGCCTCGGGCACGGGGGCCAGCCCGGCCACGGCCTCGGCCAGCCGGTCGGCGGGCTCGTTGGTGAAGATGTCGAAGAGGTTGTAGTTCTCCAGCGCCGCCATCTGCCGGGCCACGGCCTCGACGATCTCGGTGCGACCGTGGCCGACGTTGCAGTACCAGAGGCTGGCCAGGCCGTCGACGTAGCGGCGCCCCCGGTCGTCGAACACGGCGGCGCCCTCGCCCCGGACGATGGTCACGAAGCCGTCGGCGGCGGGGCGGGCGAAGGGGTGGAGAAGCGTCGGCGGGGCCACGGCCCGCAGTCTGCCGTGATCCGGCGGGCGGGTCAGCGGGAATCAGAGACGGCGCCCGCCGTGGCCGCGGTGCGAGCCGCCTGACGACGACCGGCGCACCACGACCGGCGGCGACCGTGGCGGCCCGGGCTCGGCTCAGGGTCGCGGCTGCATCACGTAGCGGCTGGTCGGTACGACGTCGAGGTCGCGGTCGGCGCCGAAGCGGCCCGTGCTCTCGCCCATGAGCACCAGCCGCCGGCCCAGCTCGTCGTCGTCGTCGGCGGCGAAGAAGGCGTGCATGCTGGTCAGGGCCTCGATCGGGAACAGCTCCTCCACCACCGCGTCGATGGCCGGGGCGTCCGGGGTGACCGCCCGGACCACGGCGTTCTGCACGTAGCCGAAGGTGCTCTGGATCTCGATGGCGACGTCGGTGTGCTGACCCTGCCAGGCGTCGAGCCAGGCGGCGGGGGTCATGTCGGCCGGCCGGCGCAGGAGGGCGACGTTGGCGAACCCCGGCGTGCGCTCGCCGGGCGCCGCCGGGTGGGCGGTGTTGGGCAGCGGCTCCGACTCGGTGACGACGTAGGCGGCCAGGCGGGCGGCCTCGGCCCCCAGCGCGGCGTCGAGCGGGGCCCGGGCGGCGTCGCGGGCGCTGTCGACCCACACGCCCACGATCGCCTCTGGCTGGGGGTCGAGCTCGGTCATGCGGATCAGCGCGCCGGCCACGGCGCCGTCGGCCACGTTGACCTGCACGCCCCGGGCGCCGGCCTCGACCAGCCGGGGTGCGCTCCGCTCCCGCAGCGCGGCCGAGAAGACCTCGACGGGCACCGCCGGGTCCCGCCACACCAGGTACACCAGCTTCTCCACGGCGGCGACGCTAGTGGACCCTCGCGGAAGTCATCGTGGCGTCTCGCCGGCCAGATTCACCGCTGGACGTCGTCCTCGTCGTCGCCGCAGCCGCTGGCTGCGCCTTCCTCCTGCGTCCTCGCCAGCGGCGAATCTGCCTCGGCGATA
>DASXRH010000100.1:0-2491 GCA_036506715.1 Acidimicrobiales bacterium | reverse complement strand
CCGCCGCACCGTCGCTGTGGACCTGGACGTCGCCGAAGTCGGCGCCCATGGCCGCCTCCATGTCGGCCCGGACGTGGGGGGCCAGGGGGCTGCCGGGCGAGCCGACCACGTCGTGGACCGGTGAGGCGGCCTCGCCCCCGTCGTCGTCGCCGGCGGCCCGCCGCTGGGCGACGAGGGCGGCCACGCCGCTGTTGCCGGCTGTGCGCTGCAGGTGGAGCAGGCCGGCTGGCCCCATGGTCTCGGGCCGGCCGGCCTCCACCCCCCGCCCGATGTCGCCCTCGGTGAGGCCTTCGCGGTCGTCGTCGTGACGGTGGACCGCGCCGGGCCCGCCGTCGGCCCCCACGTCGAGGTCGTGGTCGTGCATGCGCCCATCCTCCGCCGCCGGCCGGCGCCGGGCCAGGCCCTGGGCGCGGGGGAACGCACCGTCCCCGCTGCCCCTCCGGCTGCCCTAAGGGGCAGGCGCGGCGTCGAGCCAGGTGCCGAACTCGGCCCGCACCAGCAGCCGGCCCAGCTTGCGGTACTCGCGCTGGGTGGCGGCGATGAGGTCGGCCATGCCCACGGGGCTGCCCCGCCCCGCGGCCAGGTAGGCGGCCGTGACCACGATGCTGCGGATGTGGCCGCCGGCCAGCTCGAACTGGCGGGCGCAGAACCCGAGGTCGATGTCGTCGGCCCGGGGAACCGCGGAGCCGAGGCACCGCTCCCACAGCAGCAGGCGCTGCTCCTCGTCGGGCACGGGGAAGTCGATGATGGCGTCGAGCCGGCGGGTGAAGGCGTCGTCGAGGTTGGCCCGCAGGTTGGTGGTGAGGATGGCCAGCCCGTCGAAGGTCTCCATCCGCTGGAGCAGGTAGGCGACCTCGATGTTGGCGTAACGGTCGTGGGCGTCGCGCACCTCGGACCGCTTGCCGAAGATGGCGTCGGCCTCGTCGAACAGCAGCACGCCGTTGACCCCGTCGGCCTCGCCGAACACCCGCTCGAGGTTCTTCTCGGTCTCGCCCACGTACTTGTCGACCACGGTGGCCAGGTCGATGACGTAGAGGTCGAGGCCGAGGTGGCCGGCGACGACCTCGGCGGACATGGTCTTCCCGGTGCCCGAGTCGCCGGCGAACAGCGCGGTGACGCCCCGGCCTCGCCCGCCGCCCGGCCGCATGCCCCACTCGGTCAGCACCAGGTCGCGGTGGCGGACCCGCAGGGCCAGGTCCCGGAGGCCGTCGAGGGCGGCCGGCGGCAGCACCAGGTCGTCCCAGCCGACGCCGGGCTCGATGCGCCGGGCCCGGCGCTCCAGCCCCGCGCCGTTGCGGGACCGTGCGCCCCGGCGCAGACCGGCGGCATCGACCGGCACGCCGGTGAGGCGGGCCTGGCCGACCGCGGCGGCGGCCGCGTCGGCCACCTGCTCGGGGGTGAGGCGGAACTGGGTGGTGGCGTCGGCCGGGTCGAGCCCGGCGGCCACCCGGCCGTCGAGGTGCGAGCGCCACAGCCGGGCCCGCTCGTCCGCCACCGGCGGCGGGGCGGCGACGACGACGGGCACCCGGCGCGACCAGGCCGGCTCCCAGTGGCGGCGGCCGGTCAGCACCAGGGGCACGGCCAGCTCGGCCAGGATCCGGACCGCCTCGGGGCCCCGCTCGGCCAGGCGGTCGACCGGCCCGGCGACCAGCACGGCGCCGGCCAGCCGGGCCTCGCGGCCGAGGGCGCGGGCGGCGGCGGCCAGGACCGGGGCGGTGGGTTCGGGGCCGAGGCGGTCGAGGTCGGCCACCAGCGAGTCCCGGCCGGCGGCGGCCAGGGCGGCGGCGGCGAAGCTGCGGCCGCTGGCCCCGGGGTCCTCGGCCACGTAGACCAGCAGGTCGGGCCCATCGCCGCCGTCGCCCGCCACCCGGCCCAGCCCGCCGTCGTCGGGCAGGGTCACCGCCACCGGCGCCACCAGCAGGTCGGCCGCCACCGGGTCGGCCAGGTCGCCGCCCAGCAGGTGGGCGGCCACCCGGTCGGGGACCCGCAGCGCGCGGGTGAGGAACGGCCGGTCGGGGTCGTCCACCTCGACCAGCCCGGCGGCCACGAGCGGGCTCCGGGGGCCGAGCCGGTCGCGGGCGGCGACGTCGGCGGGGTGGAGGCCGGCCAGCTCGAGGGCGATGCCCACGCTGGCCCGGCGCCGGGTCACGTCGTCGTGGAGGTAGCCGTAGAGCCGCTCGAACCGGTGGTCGACGTCGGGGGCCAGCGCCACCACCAGCAGGTCCTCGTCGGTGGGGTCGAGGCGGGCGTGGTGGGCGAGGCGGCGCAGGCGCACCGGGGCGCCCGCCGCCTCGGCCCGGGCTGCGGCCTCGTCGGCCTGGCGCCGGACCCGGTCGGCGGCGGCGGTGGGGCCGGGGCGGGGGAGGGTGGCGGCCAGCACCCGGTCGACGTCTTCGTCGCCCAGGTACAGGCCCCGGAAGGGGTCGTCGAGGCCGGGGTCGGCGGCCCGCCGGGATGTGACGGCCGCCTGCACGGCCGCCTCCAGCGCCGC
>DASXRH010000099.1:0-10875 GCA_036506715.1 Acidimicrobiales bacterium | reverse complement strand
CGATCAGGTCGGACTCGGCGGCCCGCTTGTTGATCTCGACCTCCTCGCCCTGCGGCGTGGTGCCCAGGAAGGCGAGGTTGTCGGGGTCCTCGGCGTCGTGGTTGTAGAGCAGACCGTGGGGAGCGAAGGCGTCGTAGACCCGGTCGCCGACGGCGTGGCGCAGCTCGGCCTCGGTCATGCGCCGGTGGAGGGCGAGGGCGGCGATGATGTGGACGTCGTCGACCCCCGCCTCGGCCGCCAGGTCGAGCACCGCCTCGATGACCCGCTGGCGGACGTCGGGCCGGCGCATGGGGGGCAGCGGCAGCGAGATGTCGTCGAAGCAGATCGTGAGCCGCATCCCCGGGCGCAGCAGGGCCCGCAGCGGCGGGGTGTCGCCCAGCGGGTCGTCCAGCGCGTCGCGGACGGCGCCCTCGGGGTCGTCGAGGGCGGCCAGCGGCTCGCCGGGGTAGAGGACCCGGGTGCGGCCGGCCGGCAGCTTCTCCAGCCGCAGGCTCTCGCCGTGGTGGAACAGCAGGGGTGGCGTCGAGCGGTCGACGTCGAGCACGAAGCCGGGGCGGGGCATCGATCAGGGCTCCTCGCGGTAGGGGGCGCGCCAGTCGGGGGCGGGGTCGCCGCCGCCGTCCAGCCAGAAGTCGGTGCTGCGGGCGATGAGGCCGTCGGTGACGTCGGCGAACGACAGGCAGTGGAACACGGTCTCGTCGAGCGTGACCCGCACGCGGGCGACCACCCGGTCGCCCTGCTCGACGATCTCGTCCACCACGATCGACCACCCCTCGGGGTAGGCGGCGTTCATGGCGATGAACGCGTCGGCCGAGGCGAACACCTCCTCCGACGCTGGGCACTCGCAGCGGTAGTCGTCGGCCAGGGTGGCCCGGGCCCCCGCCCAGTTGCGCGCCTCCATGCGCTCCCACAGGGCGCGCACGACGGTCCCGGGCTGGATGAGCGTGGTCACGGTCGTGTCCTCCGTCCGTCGCCCCGGGCGTCGAAGGCGATCTTGACCGCCCCCCGGGCGCCCGCGGCCGCCGCGTGGGCGACGGCGTCCTCGTAGCGGGCCAGGGGGTAGGTGGCGGTGACCAGCCGGCCGAGCCCGAGGTCGGCGACCAGGCCGGCGGCCGTGGCGAAGTCGTCGCGCCGATAGGCGTAGCAGCCCCGCAGGTTGGTCTCGCGGTGCCACAGGGCGGTGAGGTCGAGGCCGGTGCGCCCGGGCATGCCCACGGCGTGGATCGTGCCGCCCGGGGCCACCACCCGCAGCGCCTGGGTGAGGGTGGCCTCACTGCCCACGCAGTCGACGACCGCCGGCACGCCCCCGGTGAGCTGGTCGCCCACCACCATCGACCCGGTGGTGGCCCGCACGGCCCGGGCCAGCTCGCCCGGCGCGCACACGACGTCGGCGCCCAGCTCCTTGGCCCAACGGCGCTGCTCGGGGTGCTTGGCCGTGGCGATGATCTCGGTGGCGGGGGACAGGCGCCGCAGCGCGGCTACGACCAGGAGGCCGAGCGTGCCCGCTCCGATGACCGCCACCCGCCCGGCGTCGACCTGGTGGGCGGCGTGGACCGCGCAGGCGGTCGGCTCGACCAGGACGGCGTCCGCGTCGCTCAGCGCCTCGGGCACCTCGACCACCTGGGCCGGGTGCACAACCATCTCCTGCGACCAGCCCCCGCCGGTCGACTCGCAGAACCCGCACTGCAGTCCGGGCTCGAGGTGGCCGAAGGCGATGCGCTCGCACAGGTTGACGTCGCCCGCCCGGCACGGCCCGCACAGCGGGTCGACGCCGCGGGTCACGCAGCTCAGCACCGGCACGACGACGACGCGGCGGCCGTCGTCGAGGTCGCCCACGACCTCGTGGCCGGGCGTGAACGGGAACGAGACGATGGGCTCGAAGTAGCGGGACGACCGGCCGTCGATGGTGGCCAGGTCGCTGCCGCAGATGCCCGACAGCCGGGGCCGCAGCCGCAGCCAGTCGGGCCCTGGCGGCTCGGGCGGGTCGACGTCGCGCAGCGACAGCGGGCCGAACCGGGCGCCCCGGCCCGGCCGGAGGGCGCCGGCCACCATGGCGGCCGCGTAGCGGGCGGGCTGGCGGGAGAAGACGAGGGCCCTCACCGCCGGCCCCCTCGGGCCCCGGCGGCGGGTCGGTCCGCGGCGGCGCCGTCGCCGTCGCCGCCCCAGATGTCGGCGGTCAGCACCCGGGTGAGCAGGCCCGGCCTGCCGCCGCTGTGCCAGCCGGGACCCATGGGCAGCGGCGGCTGGGGGGCGCCCGACGCCTTGTCGAAGTGCTCGACCAGCCAGCCCCGCTTCCGGGCCAGGGCCGCCAGCCGGGTCTCGGGGTTCACGGCCACCGGGAAGCCGACGGCCTCGAGCATGGGCAGGTCGGAGGTGGAGTCGGCGTAGGCCACCCCCTCGGCCGGGTCGAAGCCGTGCTCGGCGGCGTACTCGGTGAGGGCGGACGCCCGGGCCTCGCCGGTGGGGGGCACGTCGGTCAGCTCGCCCCGGTAGGTGCCGTCGGGCCGGGTGGCCAGGCGGGCGCAGACCACGTCGTCGAACAGCGGGCGCAACGGGCCGATGGCGAAGTCGAGGGCCCCGGTGATGAGCAGGGTGCGGTGGCCCTGCCGGCGGTGGTCGCGCACCCGGCGGATCGCGGCCGGGAACGACTTGGCCAGCAGCAGGTGGCTGAACATCTCGGTGGCGTCCTCGTCCAGCTGGGCCACGGGCGCACGGTCGTAGCGCCGGTAGAAGTGGCGCAGGAAGTCGCTGCGGTCCCGGCGGTCGAGCGCCAGCAGCGACGGCGCCTCGGCCAGCGTCTTGAGCACGTAGCGCAGCCGGTCGTCGCTGGGCAGCCGCCGGGTGGCCAGCCACGAGTACGAGGCCACCACGTTGGAGGCGATGAGCGTGTTCTCGAGGTCGAAGGCGGCGAAGTGGCGCTCAGGGGCCAGGACCTGGCGCCGCAGGCGGTCGGCCCGGTTCTCGACGGTGCGCCCGCCCGGCGTGGTCCGCACGCGGGCGTGGGTCACGACCGAGGGCAGGTGGACGTCGCGGACGTAGGTCTCCCAGTCGATGACCCGGGGGTCGAAGCAGAACGCGGCCCGGTCGTCCTCGCCCAGCGCCTCGGACCGGGCCAGCAGCTTGTCGACGCCGTAGATGGCCTCGCACTCGGCGTACGCGCCGTACAGCTCGACGTAGCTGAGCGCCCGCTCGGCCTCTTCCCGGCGCTGCTCGAGCCGGGCCGACCACTCGGCCTGGCGGCCCCGCAGGGGCAGGGCCTGGAGCGTCGACTCGGCCTTCTCGACCGCCGAGCGGGCCCGTTCGAGCTGGCGCTGGACCCGGCCGCGGCCGGGGAACGACCAGTCGGGCACGACGATGGGCTGGCCCTCGCTGTCGTACAGGGGCCGCTCGGTGAACCAGTCGCGCACGAGGTCGACCAGCTGGCGGTAGCGCAGCGGGTTGACCGAGCCCGACGCCACCTGGACGATCTCGGGCTCGGCCGGCGGGCCGCCGGCGGCCACGTCGATGACGGCCGCCACCACCAGGTCGACCGGGATGACGTCGACCGTGCCCTCGGGGACGCCCGGGAACTCCCTGAGCAGGCCGCGGGCGTAGCTGATGATGATCGGCTCGGCCATACGGAAGCCGCGGATCCACCCGGGCCGGGGCTGGGCCCAGGCCGACTCGATGATCGAGGGCCGCACGATCGAGGTGGGCACCGGGCCCCGCTGCAGCAGGAGCGCCCGCTCGCCCAGAGCCTTGGTGTACGCGTAGGCGTCGGGCCAGCCGAGCGAGGTGGCCCGGGCCCGGCCGGCGTCCACCATGCGCTCCTTGACCCAGGCCTGGCGGCGCTGCTCGGTCTTGGCCGCCAGGGCCGGGGTGCCGGCGGCACCCAGCTCGCGGCGGGCCTCCTTGCGGAACCGGGCCAGCGCCTCCGGGCGGCGGCTGTCGGCCTCCGCGTCCTGGCGCGCCCGGCGGGCGCCGTCGACCTCGCCCCGCCAGTCGACGTCGACGAAGAACGGGCTCTCGTGCACCGGCTCCTCGGGGGCGGCGCCCCGGCGGTTGCCGGCCACGTAGCAGGTGGACACGGCCACCAGGTGGGGGGAGACGCCCAGCTCCTGGAGCGTGAGGACGATGCGGCTGGGGCCGAGCAGGTTGACCTCGACCGCGGCGTCGAGGGGCGAGTCGAAGGCCACGGTGGCCGCCGAGTGCGCCACGATGTCGCAGCTCGCGAGGATGGCGCGCCCGGCCTCGTCGAGGCCCAGCCCGTCCCGGCCGACGTCGCCCGCGATGACGGTCACCCGCTCGTCGAGCAGGGCGTCGACGGCGGCACTGCCGATGTCGGCCCGCAGCGGGTCGAAGGCGTCGTTGCGGAAGATCTCCCGCCGGGCCCGCTGGGCGGCCGATGACCGCTTGCCCGACCGGATGAGCAGCACCAGTTCGCAGCCGGGCACCGACCGGATGAGCCGCTCGATCAGCGCGGTGCCCAGGAAGCCGGTGCCGCCGGTGATGGCGATGCGCTTGCCGTCGAGTGCCTCGGGGATCACGCCCACCTGTCTACCATTTGGTAGATGGCACGGGCGATGACGCCAGCGGGCCGCACGGCCGAGCGCACCCTCACGGCTGCGCTCGACGCCTTCGGCACCCGGGGCTACGGCGCGACGTCGCTCGACGACCTGGCCCGCGACCTGGGCATCCGCAAGCAGACGATCCTCTACTGGTACCCGTCGAAGGAGGCGCTGCTCGACGCCGCCATCGACCGGGTGGCCGCCGAGGTCACCGTGCGGCTGGAGCGGGCGGTGGCCGCCGCGCCCCCGGGTTTCGGGCGGGTCGAGGCCATCGTGCGCGCCATGTTCCGCCTGGCCGCCCGGCACCCGCCGATGCTCGGGTTCCTGCGCGAGGTGACCCGCCTGGGGCCGCCCGCCTCGACCCGGCTGCTGGCCGCCATCGCCCCGCTCATCGACCGGGCGGCCGGGTTCCTGGCCGCGGAGATGGATGCCGGGCGGATCCGCCGCCACGACCCCCGGCTCATCCTGCTCGCCGCGTACTCGATGGTGACCGGCCTGGCCACCGAGGTCGAGGTGCTGCGGGCGTTCGGCGAGGCGCCCACCCTGGCCTCGCTGGTGCGCCGGCGCGACGAGCTGATCGCCCTGCTGCGCGACGCGCTGGTCCCGGCCTGACCGTCAACCGGTCACGAACCGGCCAGATCGGCCAGGGAGACGACCCGCGTCGTCGGACGCTCGGGGGTGGCGGCCGGCAGGAACCACCGGAACCACAGCAGGCCCCGCGGGCGGCCGGCGGTCGAGAGCCAGTTGGGGACCCCCGGGTCGCGGGCGGCCACCACCAGCCGCCACGACCCGTCGGGCTCGTGCACGGTCTGGCCGCCGTTGATGGTGACGCGCTCGTAGCGGTAGTCGTAGGTCTGCAGGTAGGGGTTCCACAGGCACAGGTTCCAGAAGGCGCACTCGGGCGAGCGCCCCTCGACGACCAGCGCCTCGTCGTCGGCGAGGTCGTAGCGGCCGAGGGCGTAGGCGGCGTCGCCGGCTGCCCAGCCGTAGGTGGCCTCGGGCACCGGGTAGGGCTCGGCCACCGTGTTGGCCGCCGCCGGGTCGGGGTCCGGGGCCAGCGGGAAGATGCCGAACAGCTCGGTCAGGAAGGTGGCTGCGGCCCGCAGTCGGCGGGCTGCGTCGGCGTCGGAGGGCCGGGGCGGCGGGGCCTGGTCGAGTGCCTCGATGTGCCAGGTGGCCCGGCGGCCGGCCACGGGGTCGACCAGGTAGTCGCGGGTCAGCAGGGCCACGGCGTCGGGTTCGAGCTGCAGCCAGTCGCCGCCGCCCTCGGGCGGGTCGGGGCTGAGGACCAGGCTGAACGCACCGTCGCCGCCGACCGCCAGGTCCCGGTCGTTGCGGGTGCCGACGATGCGCGTCGACCACCGGCCGTCGTCGGGACCGCCGTAGACCGTGACAGACAGGTAGGCGGCGTCGCCCCGGCGACCGGTCAGCCGGTAGCGCCGCCGGGGATCGAGGGCGGCGTAGTGGTAGTAGGCGTCGGCGTTGTCGCCGCCCCACTTCATGGTGGGGCTGACGATCGGGGTCATCTCCGGACGCGCCGGGTCGGCCCAGACGTAGGTCTCGCCCGCCACGGCCAGCAGCTGCAGGAGCCACAGGTAGCCCTCGACCGTCGTGGTCTCGTCGCCGGGCGCCCGCCCCCCGGGCAGGAAGTGGCGGGGGGCGTCGGCCACCAGCGCCAGCAGGTCGGCGAAGGCCGCGGCGGTGGCGGGTGCCGGGTGGGGTCGGTCGGCTGCGGTCATGCCGTCTCCTCGTCGGGCACCGCGAAGCGGGCCTGGTAGAAGCGCAGGGCGGCCCGGCGCTCGGCGGGATCGATCCCCAGGTCGGCCAGGCGGTAGGACAGCCGCCCGTGGCGGCCCCGGGGGGCGGCGGCGTGGCGGGCCCGTACCACCGCCTCCGTGGTGGCGGTCCAGGGCTGACCGGCCTGCTCGTAGATGCGGCGCACGCCCCCCACCACGTCGGGCATCAGCTCGTGGAAGCGGACGTCGAGCACGTCGGCCCCGGCGGGGTCGGCGGCCAGGGCGTCGCGCTGGACGACGTTGCGGTGCAGCATCTCCTCGATGCGCGCCGACCAGTCCCGGCCCACCTGCACGGGGTCGACCCGGCGGTGCTGGGACCGGCGGGTGTAGGCGATCATCGTGCTCACCGACGCCAGCACCGGCACCGGGTCGCGGTGGGTCTGCACCAGCGTGGCGTCGGGGAAGGCGGCCAACAGCGCCGGCAGCTGCTCGAGGTGCTGGGGCGACTTCAGCACCCAGCGCTCGCCGCCCCGCAGCCACTGCAGCACCTGGAGCATGGTCCGCAGGGTCCGGTAGGCCGGGGCCTGGTCGGCCGCCCGGTACCAGTCCCGGTAGGAGGGCACCTGGTAGCTGGCCTCGAACAGCATCGAGGTGAAGTCGACGGCCAGCAGTTGGATCTCCTCGTGCGGGCCCTCGGGAGTCATCTCGTGCATGGCCGGGAACAGCGGCATCACCCGGTGGAGGAGGGCCAGCGCCCGGCTGCACCGGGCCACCCGGGGGTCGGGGCCGGTGGCGGGCGGGCGGCCGTCCGGGCCCGGGCCCACCGGCTCGAGGCTCTCCCAGTAGGGGAGCGACCGCAGCGCGGGGTCGGCGGCCAGCAGCTCGTGGAGGTGGGTGGTGCCCGTACGGGGCAGGCCGAGGATGACGATGGGGCGCTCGATGCGCTCCTGGAGGATCTCGGGGTGGCGGCGCAGCAGGTCCTGGACCGCGAGCCGGGTGCGCACCAGCTGGATCACGAGCTGGCGGACCATGATCCGGCCCACGGGCCGCAGATCGGCCTCGCGCTCGGCCGAGTCCAGCAGGGCCTCCAGCGCGGCCCGCACCCGGGTGCCGTCGCCGCCGCCGTCGAGGTCGGCGAGGACGTCGACGCCGTCGGCGGTGGTCGTTGAGGCCCCGGCTGCCGCCAGCAGGTCGTCCGCGTCGAGCCGGCCCCAGCGCCCGGCGGCCAGCGGGCCGCACACGGTGCGGTCGACGGCCCGGTACCAGCCGGGCAGCCGGGGCACCGCCAGGTCGTCGACATGGATCGCCCGGGCTGCCGGGGTCGTGCCCGCGCCCGCGTTCGCGCTCGTGGTGCCCGCCATGGTCCCCCTCCAGGTCCTGACGTCGCGTCAGATCATGACATAGCCGTCAGCCGTGGGCTTCTCATGCAGGGCTCACGGCGGCGTTACCGATCGCAAGGAGGTCAGAGCGCCCGACGAGCCCGAGATCAGCGCTTGGTGGAGAACCGGCTGCGGTGCTCGTGGCGCTCGACGGCCAGGCGGACCAGCTCGTCGATGAGGTCGGGGTAGGCGAGCCCGGTCGCCTCCCACAGCCTCGGGTACATCGATCCTGGCGTGAACCCGGGGATGGTGTTGATCTCGTTGATGAGGAAGCCGCGCCGGCCCTCCTCGAAGAAGAAGTCGACCCGGGCCATGCCGTCGCACCGCAGGGCCCGGTAGGCCTCGACGGCCAGGGCCCGCACCCGGGCGGTGTCGTCGTCGCCCAGCGGGGCCGGCACCAGCAGCTGGCACGTGCCGTCGACGTACTTGTCGTCGTAGTCGTAGAACTCGTGGCTCGACACGATCTCGCCGGGCAGCGAGGCCCGGGGCTCGGCGTTGCCGAGCATCCCCACCTCGATCTCGCGGCCGGCCAGGCCCTCCTCGACCACGATCCACTCGTCGTAGTCGGCCGCCAGCGCCACGGCCTCGGCCAGCTCGCTCTCGCCGTGGACCTTGGTGACTCCCACCGACGAGCCCAGGTTCGCCGGCTTCACGAACAGCGGGTAGGCGAGGCCCTCGGCGGCCACGGCCTCGACCGCCCGGTCGACCTCGGTGTCGCGCAGCGCCACATAGGGGACCTGGGGCAGCCGGTGGGCGGCCATCACCTCCTTGGCCTTGAGCTTGTCCATGCACAGCGCCGAGGACAGGACGCCCGAGCCCACGTAGGGCACGCCGGCCAGCTCGAGCAGGCCCTGGACGGTGCCGTCCTCGCCGCGGGGCCCGTGCAGCAGGGGCAGCACCACCACCGGCAGTCCGTCGACCGCCATGGTGACCGTCGGGAGCGGCTCGACGGCGGCGCCGGTGGCCGCCAGCCGGCCGGGCAGCGCCGCCTGGCCCCGGGCCAGCGCGGCCCGGGCGTCGTCGGCCCGGACCCAGGTGCCCTCGCGGGTGATGCCCACCGGGACCACCTCGTAGCGGTCGGGATCGGCGGCGGCCAGGACGTGGGCGGCGGTCGTGCACGACACCTCGTGCTCGGCCGACTGCCCGCCGAACAGCACGACGAGGCGGACGCGGTCAGGGGTGGCCATGACGAGCGAGCGTACCGGTCGGGACCCCCGGGGCCGGGATGCCAAGATGCTCGACCGTGGAGCTGCGCACGAGCGAGATCGCCTCGGCCACCGGCGGCCGGCTGGTCGGGGCCGACGCCGTCGTGGCGGGCGCGGCCATCGACTCCCGCCTGGTCACCGGGGGCGAGCTGTTCGTCCCGGTGGTGGCCGAGCGCGACGGCCACGACTTCGTCGGCGCGGCGGTGGCCGCGGGGGCCGCTGCCTACCTGCGGTCCCGCCCGGTGGACGTCGGCGCCCCGGGCGGCGCCGAGGTGCCGGCCGTCGAGGTGGCCGACACCGGCGCGGCGCTGTCCGCGCTCGGCGCCCACGCCCGCGACCGGCTGCCCGACCGGGTGGTGGGCATCACCGGCTCGGTGGGCAAGACCAGCGTCAAGGACCTGCTGGCCGCCGCCCTGGCCGCCCGGTGGCGCACGGCCGCCAGCCCCGGGTCGTTCAACAACGAGCTGGGGGTGCCGCTCACCCTGCTCGACGCGGCCGGCGACAGCGAGGCGGTGGTGGTCGAGATGGGGGCCCGCGGCGTCGGCCACGTGGCCGCGCTGTGCGCCGTGGCCCGGCCCACCGTCGCCGTCGTGACCCGGGTGGCGGCCGTCCACACCGAGACGTTCGGCACCCTCGACGACGTGGCCCGGGCCAAGGGCGAGCTGGTCGAGGCCCTGCCCGCCACCGGCATGGCCGTCCTCAACGCGGGCGACCCCCGGGTGGCGGCCATGGCCGCCCGCTCGGCCGCCCGGGTGGTGACGTTCGGGGCCGGCGGCGAGGTGGCGGCCGAGGACGTGGTGCTCGACGACGACCTGCGGCCCCGCTTCCGGCTGGTCAGCCCCTGGGGGTGCGCGGCCGTGCGCCTCGGGGTCCGGGGTGCCCACATGGTCGACAACGCCCTGGCCGCAGCGGCCGCCGCCCTGGTGTGTGAGGTGCCGCTCGCCGGGGTCGCCGAGGCGCTGGCCGGGGCCGGGCTGTCGCGCTGGCGCATGGACCTGGTGCGGCTGGGCTCGGGCGCCCACCTGCTCAACGACGCCTACAACGCCAACCCCACGTCGATGGCCGCCGCCCTGCGGGCCCTGGCCGCCCTGCCTGCCCGCCGCCGGGTGGCGGTGCTCGGGGTCATGGCCGAGCTGGGCCCGTCGAGCGACGCCGAGCACCGGGCCGCCGGCGCGCTGGCCCGCGAGCTCGGCGTCGAGGTCGTGGCCGTGGCCGCACCGGCCTACGGCGGCACCGACGTCGCCGACCTGGCCGGGGCGGTCGCGGCCCTCGGCCCGCTGGGCGAGGGCGACGCCGTGCTGCTCAAGGGCAGCCGGGTGGCCGGCCTCGAACGGCTGGCCGACATGCTGGGCTGACCGGATTCAGAGCGGCACCGGCACCGGCGCCCGGTCGAAGCGGGCGTAGGCGGACAGGCCGAGCGCGCAGGCGGCGCCGACCAGCATCACCGCCGTCATCGACGTGGCCTCGATGATCGGCCCCGCCAGCAGGTTGCCGATCGGCACCGTGCCGCCGAAGCCCATGATCCACAGGGCCATGACCCGGCCCCGCTCGTGGTCGGCCAGCCCCTGCTGCAGCACCGTCGACAGCGAGGTGATGAACGCGAAGTAGGTCAGGCCGACGGCCAGCACCACCGGGTAGGCCAGCGCCGCCGAGCGCAGCAGCGCGAAGACGGTGAGCGCCCCCGCGTAGGCCACGAGGGCCAGGGGGACGATGCGCTCCTTGGACCGGCCGGAGAACACGGTGCCGATCGACAGCGCCCCGATCACGGCCCCGAGCCCGAAGGCGGCGTAGAGCAGCCCGTAGCCTGCCGACCGCTCGTCGATGCCGAGGTTGCGCTCGGCCACCACCGGGAACTGGCCGACGAAGGTCAGCGACACCAGCGAGAACGTCACGATCGTCACCAGGCAGCGCCGCACCCGGTCGTCACGGCGGGCCACCGCGAACCCGGCGATCAGCCGGCGGACGCCCCGCTCGCCGTCGGGACTCGGCACCGGCGGTGGCAGGGTCA
>DASXRH010000098.1:0-4754 GCA_036506715.1 Acidimicrobiales bacterium | reverse complement strand
CACGAACCGGATGCCCGAGTTCACGAAGAAGCTGATCGACGCGAACACCTGCGGGAACCGGTCCTCGGGCACCTGGCCCGACTCGCGCACGGCGTCGAGCACGCCCAGCGCGGTGGCCAGGCTGTAGGCGATCTCCTGGGTTGGCGTGGCCCCCGCCTCCTGGAGGTGGTACGAGCACACGTTGATCGGGTTCCACTTGGGGATCCACTCGGCGCAGAAGGCCACCATGTCGACGATCAGCCGGCGCGACGGCAGCGGCGGGAAGATGTAGGTCCCGCGGGACAGGTACTCCTTGACGATGTCGTTCTGGGTCGTGCCCCGCAGCCGGCGGGACTCGACGCCGTGGCGCTCGGCGTTGGCCACGTACAGGCCGAGCAGCCACGCGGCGGTGGCGTTGATCGTCATCGACGTGTTCATCTCGCCCTGCGGGATGCCGTCGAGCAGCTCGCCCATGTGCCCGAGGTGGGCCACCGGCACGCCCACCTTGCCGACCTCGCCCCGGGCCAGCGGGTCGTCGGGGTCGTACCCGGTCTGGGTGGGCAGGTCGAAGGCGATCGACAGACCCGTCTGCCCCTTGGCCAGGTTGGTGCGGTAGAGCTGGTTGCTCGCCTTGGCCGTCGAGTGGCCCGAGTAGGTCCGCATCAGCCACGGGCGGTCCGGATCGGGCAGCGTGACCTCGCTCATGCCCCTATCGTCCCCCGGGCTACCGCTCGGTCACAACCCCGCGAACACCGGCGGTAGCGGCAGATCCACCGCCCGGGCCACCCGGCGGACGTACTCGGCCCGGGGCACGTCGACCGCCCCCAGCGAGGCCAGGTGCGCGGTCATCCACTGGACGTCGAGCAGCCGCCCGGCGCCCTCCCCCGCGGCCAGCCGCTCGACCAGGCCGACCAGCGCCACCTTGGAGGCGTCGGTGCGGTGGTGGAACATCGACTCGCCGGCGAACAGCCCACCCAGCGCCACCCCGTACAGGCCACCGGCCAGGGTGCCGTCGTCGACCGCCCACGCCTCCACCGAGTGGACCCACCCCAGGTCGTGCAGCCGCCCGTAGGCGTCCCGGACGGCCGGGGTGATCCAGCCGTGGGGCCGGCCGGGGTCGCGGCACGCGTCGATCACCGCGTCGAACGCCGTGTCGACCGTGATCTCGTAGCGGCGCAGGCTGCGGCGCAGCGACCGGCTGACCCGCAGCCCGTCGAGCGGGATGACGGCCCGGGGGTCGGGCGACCACCACCCCACCGGCCCCCGACCACCGAGCGGCATGGGGAACAGGCCCTGGCGGTAGGCGGAGAGGATGGTGCCCGGCTCGAGGTCGGCCCCGACGCCCACCAGGCCGTCGTCGTCGGCCTGGGCCACCGGGGGGAAGGCCCAGCGCCCGGCCGGGGGCGGCACGGGCGACAGTGACCGCGATCCCATCGCCGCCGATGCTAGGCGCGCCCCGCGGACGTTCCGGCGGGGCTGTCGTTTTCGCGCCCGGGCATTCGTAGGGAGGGTGACGGGACCCGCACCGGGCGGGTCCGCCATCGAAGGGAGACCCGCCATGGGCAAGATCGTGGTCACCGAGTTCATCACCCTCAACGGCGTCGTCGAGTCGCCCGAGAAGTGGTCGTTCCCCTACTGGGGCGACGACATCGCGGCCTACAAGCAGGACGAGCTGTTCGCCTCCGGGGCCCTGCTGCTGGGCCGCACCACCTACGAGGGCTTCTCCGAGGCCTGGCCCGACCGCACCGACGAGGAGGGCTTCGCCGACCGCATCAACAGCATGCCCAAGTACGTGGCCTCCACGACGCTGGCCGACCCCACCTGGAACGCGACGGTCATCGAGGGCGACGTGCCCGCCGCGGTCGCCCGCCTGCGGGACGAGGTCGAGGGGGACGTGATGCTCAATGGCAGCGTCACCCTGGCCGCCACCCTCATCGACAACGACCTGGTCGACGAGTACCGGCTGCTGACCTACCCGATCGTCGTGCCCGAGGGGAAGCGGCTCTTCGCCCACGATGCCGACGCCAAGCTCGAGCTGGTGTCGAGCACGCCGATGGCGTCGGGCGCCGTGCTGCTCACGTACCGGCCGGCGCGCTGACCCGTTCCGGGCTCGGAGCTGGTCGCCCGCCGACCGGTTGCGAGCCCGGACCGGTGATCAGGGCCGCAGTCCCAGGTCCCGGGCGACGCCGGTGCCGATGGCGAGGGTGGCCCTGCGGTTGATCCAGCCGGCGGCGACGGCGCCCGTGAGCAGCGGGGCCAGGGCCGTGAGGTTCCGGGCGTAGCGGGCCTTCAGCGCCGACCGCAGCCGGCGGCGGCCGGCGGGGCCGAGCACGTCGCCCCGCACCGAGGCCACCACCGCGTTGGGGGGCGCCGCCCGGCCCGACATCCAGGCCACCACCGCCGCCTCGGTCCGCTGGCGGGCGCCGCCGGGCAGCGGGCGCCCGGCGACGTGGTGCAGCTCGACCACCAGCTTGATCTCGGTCGCCACCACCATGGCCGTCACGGCCGCCAGCTCGAACGGCACCACCACGAGCCCCGCCACCGACAGCTCCTGGGCGGCGATCACCCCGCCGGCCGTGGCCCCGATGCCGCCCGACACCCGGCCGGCCGCCCGGACCAGCGAGCCGGCCAGCTCGTCGCCGGTCATACCGCCGTGGTGGTCGGACAGGGCCGCGGCGTCCCGCACCGGCAGCCGGGGGGCGACGTCGAGGACGGTGTCGGCGAGCCACCGGCCGCTGGCCACGGCGCGCCGTCCCGCCCGGCGGGCCGAGGCGACCAGCGCCTGCAGGTCCTGGCGGGGGACCGGTCCGTCGGGCTCCGGCCCCGGGGACGGCGGCGACCCGCGGTCGGCGCTACTTCGTGGCGTAGTCGTAGAACCCCTGGCCCGACTTCCGTCCGAGGTGCCCGGCGGCCACCATCCGGCGCAGCTGCGGCACGGCGGCGTAGTTGGGGTCGCGGAACTCGGTGTAGAGGGCGTCGAGGATGGCCACCGACGTGTCCAGCCCCACCAGGTCGAGCAGCGCCAGTGGGCCCATGGGGAAGTTGCAGCCGCCCTTCATGGCCGCGTCGATGTCGTCGCGGCTGGCGGTGCGGTTCTCCAGCATGCGCACGGCGTTGTTGAGGTACGGGAAGAGCAGGGCGTTGACGATGAACCCGGCCCGGTCCTCGACCACCACCGGCTCCTTGCCGCAGGCCTCGGCGAAGGCCACGGCCTCGGCCACCGTCTCGTCGCTCGACACCAGCGTGCGCACGATCTCGACCAGGTTCATGGCCGACGCGGGGTTGAAGAAGTGGACCCCCACCACCCGGTCGGGCCGCGCGGTCTCGACCGCCATCTCGACGACCGGCAGCGTCGAGGTGTTGGTGGCCAGGATGGCGCCGTCCCTCACCACCCTGTCGAGCTCGGCGAACAGCTGCTTCTTGACGTCGATGTCCTCGACCACCGACTCGACCACCAGGTCGCAGCCGGCCAGCGCCTCGAGGTCGGCGGTGGCGCTGACCCGGTTGCGCACGGCGGTGGCCTCGGCCTCCTCGAGCTTGCCCCGGTCGACCTGCCGGGACAGTGAGCGGTCGAGGGCCAGCAGCATGGCGTCGGCCGTCTCCTGCTTGCGCGACCGCAGCACGACCGTCATCCCGGCCCGGGACGCCACCTCGGCGATCCCCGACCCCATGATCCCCGACCCGACGATGCCCAGACGTTCGATGGCCATCCGCTGGAGGCTACCTGACGGTAACCGGGGCCGGCCAAAGCCCGGTGTGGCCCACCGTCGGTCCGCGGCTCGCTACGGTCGCAGCCATGGTTGGACCCTTGGCCCTGGTCGGCGGCGGCGAGTGGCGCGATGGCTGCGACTTCGACGCCGACCTGCTGGCGGCGTCGGGCGCCGGCACGGTGGTGGTGCTGCCCACCGCCGCCGCCTACGAGTACCCGGACCACGCCGTCGAGCGGGCCACCCGCTGGTTCGACAAGCTGGGCGCCGCGGTGCGGTCGGTCCCCGCGCTCGACCGCCGGTCCGCCCTCGACGAGGCCAACGTGGCCGCCGTGCGCGAGGCCCGCTTCCTGTACCTGGCCGACGGCTCGCCCATGCACCTGCGCTCGGTGCTGCTGCGCAGCCCGGTGTGGGACGCCCTGGTGGCGGCGTGGGACGGCGGCGCCGTGGTGGCCGGGTCGGGGGCCGGGGCCATGGTGCTGTGCGACCCGGCCGTCGACCCCCGCGGCGGCGCCTTCACGCTGGGGCTCGGCCTGCTCGACCACCTCGCCGTCGTGGCCCGGGCCGACACCTGGTCGGAGGACAAGCTCCACCGCACCCTCCAGCTCACGCCGGCCGGGCTGCCGCTGGCCGAGGTCGACGAGCGCACGGCCCTCATCCGCGACCCCGACGGCACCTGGCGCACCGACGGCGTCGGCGACGTCAGCGTGTGGGTCGACGGCAGCCGGGCCGACCTGGCGGCGCTGCCCGGCGGACGGTGACTCAGGGCCCGCCGACGGCGGTGGTGACCGTCGTGCGGGGAGAGTCCTCGACCGCCGACCGCGTCACGCTGAGGAGGGCGACGGCGGCGATGACGAGCGCCAGGACGATCGTCCCCACGATGCCGAGCACCCGGGCCACCGCCGCCGAACCCCGGTTGTTCCACGACCAGCGGTCGTTGGCGTCGATCTCCTTGACGATGCCGTGCCCGAGCACCCACGCCACCGGTGACAGCACCTGGCAGATCAGCAGGCTGACGAAGGCCAGGATCAGCGCCGTCGTCGCCCGCGGGTGGTCGCGGAGCCGGAT
>DASXRH010000097.1:0-3941 GCA_036506715.1 Acidimicrobiales bacterium | reverse complement strand
CTACCTGCTGGCCCACGACGTCGACCGGCCCGAGATGCCCCGGTCCGGCGACCCCGCCGCCAACACGTCCCTGCGCCTGGTGGGGGCGGCGCCGCTGCCGGTCGAGGTCGACTCGATCATCCGCACCCGGTTCGGCGTCGAGACGTTCAGCGGCGCCTACGGCACCACCGAGGCGAGCCTGGTGTCCTGGCAGCCGCCGGGGGTACGCAACAAGCCCAACGCCGCCGGTGTGATCAACGACGAGTTCTTCGACGTGCGCATCTTCGACGACGACGACGTCGAGCTGCCGCCCGGCACCGAGGGCGAGATCGTGCTGCGGCCCCGGCGGCCGCACACCATGTTCGAGGGCTACTGGGGGCGGCCGGGCGCCACCGTCGAGGCGAGTCGCAACTGGTGGTACCACACCGGCGACATCGGCCGGGTCGACGACGAGGGGTTCCTGTTCTTCGTCGACCGCAAGGCCGACTACCTGCGGCGCCGGGGCGAGAACATATCGAGCTTCGAGGTCGAGCGGATCCTCATGGGCCACGGGGCGCTGGCCGACGTGGCGGTGCACGCCGTGCCCAGCGAGCTCACCGAGGACGACCTCAAGATCACCGCCACGCTGGCCGACGGCGCCGACCTCACCGAGGAGGCGCTGTTCCGCTGGTGCATCGACGAGCTGCCGTACTTCGCGCTGCCCCGCTACATCGAGTTCCGGGCCGAGCTGCCACGCAGCCCGGTGGGGCGGGTGCTCAAGCGCGAGCTGCGGGCCGAGGGCGCGACCGGCGCCACCTGGGACGCCGAGGCGGCGGGCATCCGCTACGACCGGCGCTGACCGGGGTCGGTCGTCAGGCCTTGGCCCTGCGGGCCGCGCGCTTGCGGCGGCCGCTGCCGCCGATGGAGTCGAGCAGCAGGGCGGCGCCGATGGCCAGCAGCCACACGTCCTTGGCGATGGCCGTGCCCTGCTGGGTGGGTTTGAGGCTGCCCTCCTCGCGGAGGCCGGGGCCCTTCAGGTAGAGGCCGGCCAGGCCGCCGCCCAAGGCGGTGAGGGCCGCCCCGGCCACGGCGGTGGGCACGATCGGCGCCAGTAGCGCCGTGCCGACGGCGATCTCGCCGGTGGACAGCAGCTGCGCGAAGCGGTCGGGGGGCAGGTCGCCCACCTGGGGGTAGGCGGTCGAGGCGAAGCCGTGCAGCTGCTTGGCCGTCTCGGCGTCGGCCTGCCGCTTCTTCAGGCCGGCATCGAGGATGAAGGCGCCGGTGGCGAGGCGGACGGGGACGTGCCATGCAGCGAAGGCCATGAGAGGACCGTACCCCTCCGCCGAAGCGTCCGATGCCTATTGACAAATTCTTCTTCCTATTCGACCATGGCGTGGTGCCCGTCGCCGCTGCCACCGCCGCGCCGCCGGGCCCGGCGGCGCCGCTGGCGCTGCTGCACGACCCCGAGCGTGTGCGGCTGGCCCTGTCGCCGCTGCGCCGCCGCCTGCTGGCCCGGCTGGCGGCGCCGGCCTCGGCGACCGAGCTGGCCGGCGAGCTCGGCCTCAGCCGCCAGCGGGTCAACTACCACCTCCGGGCGCTGGAGGCGGCCGGCCTGGTCGAGCTGGTCGAGCTGCGCCAGCGGCGGGGGTTCGTCGAGCGGGTGCTGCGGGCCGGCGCCGCCGCCTACGTCGTCGACCCCGCCGTGATGGGCGCGGGGCCGCCGGCTGCCGGGGCAACCCGGGCCCGGGACCGGTTCGCGGCCGAGCACCTGGTGGGCGTCGCCGCCGCCACCGTACGCGACGTGGCCCGCATGCAGTCCGCCGCCGACTCCGTCGGCAGCCGGTTGCTGACGTTCACCATCGAGGCCGAGGTCGCCTTCGGGGCGCCCGGCGACATCGAGCGGTTCACGACCGAGGTGGCCGACCTGGTTGCCGGGGCCGTGGCCCGGTTCGACCGGCCGGGCGGCCGCCGCTACCGGGTCGTCGTCGGGGGTCACCCCGCATCCCGGGACGACCCCGACGGGGGAGGCACGACGTGAGCGACCGACCCGGGCGGGTCCTGATCGAGGTCACGTTGCCGGCACCGGCCGACGAGGTGTGGCGGGCGCTGCGCGACCCGGCCGCCATCCGCCGCTGGTTCGGCTGGGACTACGACGGCATCGACGACGAGATCCGCCAGATCTTCGTCGACGGGCCGGTGGCCTCCGACGCCGACCGCACGCTGACGTGGCCCGAGGGCGACCGCTTCGCCGTCGAGCCCCGCGGCACCGGCTCGGTGCTGCGGGTCACACGCGCGGCCCCCGCCGGGGGCGCCGGCTGGGACGAGGTCTACGACGACATCGCCGAGGGTTGGATCACCTTCGTCCAGCAGCTCCGGTTCCTGATGGCCCGCCACCCCGGCGACGAGCGGCGCACCGTGTTCCTCTCCGGCCGCCCGGCCGAGGCGGGCGGCCCGCTGGCCCTCGCGACGCTGGGCCTCGGCGCCGTGGCCGACCGGCCGGCCGGCGACCGCTACGACGTCATGCTGGCCACGGGGGAGCGCCTGGCGGGCGAGGTGTGGTTCCGGTCGCCGTTCCAGCTGGGGCTCACCGTCGACGGCTACGGCGACGGGCTGGTGGTGGTGGCCGAGCGGCCGTTCGCCCCCGAGGGCGCCATGGTGGTGGTCACCACCTACGGGCTCGGCGCCGACGCCGTCGCCGCGGTGGACGACCGGTGGCGGCGGTGGTGGGCGCCCCGCTACCCCGACGACGACGCCGCCGGCGGCGGCTGACGCCCGGCCGGCCGGTCATTCGCCGGTCTCGCCGTCGGCGTTCTCGCGCAGCAGGTCGGCGTGGCCGTTGTGGCGGGCGGTCTCCTCGATCATGTGCAGCAGGATCCAGCGCAGGCTGAACTTCTCGCCCGAGCGCGAGGCCCGGGCCGACCGCCCGTCGAGCCCGCCGGCCGCCGCCGCCTCGGCCACGTTGGCCCGGCTGCGGGCCACGGTGGCCTCGTACTCGGCCAGCAGGTCGGCGGGGTCGTCGTCGGCGGCGGTGTGGAACTCCCAGTCGGGGTCGTCGGCCCACGGCGCGCTGGCCCACGGCTCGGCCTGCGGGCGGTCGAGCAGGATGACGCCGAACCAGTGGTCCTCGTTGAGCGACGCGTGCTTGACCAGCCCGCCGAGCGTGAGCGAGGACGGGCCGATCGTGGTGGCCAGCCCGGCGGCGTCGAGGCCGGCGGCCTTGGCGGCCAGCGTGGCCCGGTGGTAGTCGAGGAACTGCGTGAGCATGGTCAGCTCGTCGGCGGCGAGGTCGGGGTCGATCCGTTCCATCGCCCCGACCGTAGAGGCCGCCGGGGCTACGCGGTGTCGTCGACGGTCGAGCGCTGACCACCGGACCACCCGTGCCCCCGTTCGACGAGCGGGGGGCACCGGTAGCCTTCCGCATGACCATCGCTGCCGTGACCGGCGCCAACCAGGGCCTCGGCCTCGCACTGGTGGCCGGGCTGCGGGCCCGCCTCGGCTCCGACGACGTCGTGTTCCTCACTGGCCGCGACCCCCATCGGGTGGCCGGCGCCGCCCGGGGCCTGGCTGACCAGGGCCTGCCGGTCGAGACCCACCAGCTGGACGTGACCGACGCGGCCAGCGTCGACCGCTTCGCCGCCACGGTCGACGAACGCGGGGGGCTCGACATCCTGTTCTCCAACGCCGCCGCCCGCATCGGCCGCGACCGCCCCGAGGCCGCCCAGGTGCGGGGCTTCGTGGCCACCAACAACAGGGGCACCACCCGCCTGCTGCGGGTCCTGGTGCCCCGCATGCGGCCCGGCGGCCGGCTGTTCGTGGTGGCCAGCTCGTTCGGCACCCTGCGGTCGTTGCCCGACGCCCGTCTCCACGTCCGCTTCGACGCCCCCGACCTCACGCTCGACGACATCGACGCCGCGATGGCCGGCTACGTCGACGCGGTGGAGGCGGGCCGGGCCGAGGCCGAGGGCTGGCCCGACTGGATCAAC
>DASXRH010000096.1:0-5808 GCA_036506715.1 Acidimicrobiales bacterium | reverse complement strand
TGTTCGGCCGCGTTCCGCCGGGGCGCGCAGGTCGAGCCCTGCGCCCTCGGCGAGCTGGGGCCGACGATGCCCGCCGTGGTGCTCCCCCGCGCCGATGGCTCGATGCTGGTCGGCGAGGCCGCCGACCACCGCAGCCGGTTCGAACCCACCCTGGTGGCCCGCACCGTCGCCGCCCACCTGGCCGACCCCGCGCCGGTCGTCGTCGACGGCCGGCCCTGCGATCCCTACAGCCTGGCCGAGGCGCTGGTCGGCACCGTCGTCCAGCGGGCCGCCGACGGCGGCGAGTGGCCGGGCCAGCTGGTGCTGACCTACCCGCTGCGCAACGGCGGCGGAGCCGAGGCCGTGCTCGAGCACGCCGCCGGCCGGGTCAGCACGGGGCCGGTCATGCTCGTCCCCGAGCCCATCGCCGCCATGGCCAAGCTGGCCCACGACGTCGAGCTGGCCCTCGACACCACGGTGGCGGTGGTCGACTTCGGCGGGTCGAGCTTCGACGTCACGCTGGTGCGGCGCACCGAGACCGGCTTCGACCTCATCGGCGAGCCGGCCAGCCTGCCCGACTTCGGCGGGGTCGACGTCGACGCGGCCGTGCTGGCCCACGTCGAGTCGGCCATCGGCGACGTCACCACCGGCGTCCGCGACGACGACACCACCACCATGCTGGGTCTGCGCCGGCTGCGGGCCTCGTGCCGGGCCGCCAAGGAGATGCTGTCCACTGCCCACGAGGCCGTGGTCGAGGTGGCGCTGCCCCAGGCCCGGGCCCAGGTCCAGGTCACCCGGCACGACCTCGAGCGGGGCATTGCTCCCGCCCTCACCGGCGCCGTCGACCTCATCGCCACCACCATCCTCGACGCCGGGCTGGCCGTGTCCGACGTGCACGTGGCCCTGGTGGTGGGCGGGTCGTCCCGCATCCCCCTCCTGTCCCAGCTGATCGCGGAGCGGATCGCGCTGCCGATCGTGGCCGACCCCCAGCCCGAGCTGACCGTCGGCCTGGGCGCCGCGCTGTTCGGCGACGAGGACCCGGCGCCAGCGTCGCCGCTGGCGGCCCCGGCGCCCATGGACGTGCCCCTGGCCGGCGCCCTGGCCGCCGCCGACCTCGGTGCGCCCGGTCCCGAAGGCTGGCCCGGCGACGCGCCGTGGGCGCAGGAGGCGGGCTGGGACCCGACCTCCGCCGCCCCGCCCGCCGCCCCCGCCTGGGACCCACTGGCCTCCCCCGAGCCGGCCACCGCCGCCGTGGGCTGGGACCCGACGGCGGAGGCCGACGCGGGGTGGGACGCCCACCCGGTCCAGGACAACGGCGGCTGGCCGGCCGCCACCGGCGACGACGGCTGGCCACCGGGGCCCGAGGACCGCGACTTGGAGCCGCCCGGCGACGGCTGGGACCCCGCCTGGGAGGATTCCCGCACCTCGGTGTTCGACCGCGGCCCGGACCCTGGCAACGGGGCCGCCGCCCCGGGCGGGCCGCTGGTGGGCCACGCCTCCGACGGGGCCGACGAGGCGTTCAGCCGGCTCACCACCAGCGACACCGACCCGTTCGGCACCCGGTCGGGCACGCTCGGCGGCCGCATCGCCCGCCGGCCCCTCCCCGACGACGGCGACGCCGACGACGACGAGCGCTCGGGCGGTGGGTTCGGGGGCTCGACCGACCCCCGGGTGGTGGTGGGTGCCATCGGCGCCGGCCTGGCCATCGTGCTGCTGGGCGGGTTCGCCCTGGCGGCCGGCACCGGCGGCGGCAAGGACAGCGGCGGCATCGCCGTGGGCGACGAGGTGGTCTCCACCACGACGACCACCATGCTGTCGACCACGGCCTCCACCGCCGCCAGCACCACGGCGTCGTCGGCCGAGGACACCACGACCACCACCCGGCCCCGGTCCACCACCACGACCACGACGCGCCCGCGGGCCACGACGACCTCGGCACCGCCGCCCACCGACCCGCCCACCACCACGCCGCCCACCACGCCGCCGTCCACCGATCCGACCACGACGACGACGACGACGACCTCCACCACCACGACCACGGCCCCGCCCGGGCCGTGATCGGCCGCGTCGTCGGGGCCTGGCGGTTCCCCGTGAAGTCCCTGCAGGGCGAGGCGGTCGAGGCCCTCGACTTCGGTCCCGCCGGCGCCGCCGGCGACCGGGCCTGGGCCGTCCTCGACGGCGAGACCGGCAAGGTCCTCACCGCCAAACGGTGGGGCGCGCTGCTCGGTGCCTCGGCCCGCACCGAGGGCGGCGGCGCCGTCGTCCTCACTCTGCCGGGCGGCGACGAGCACACCGCCGGCGACCCGGCCGCCGACGCCGCGCTGTCGGCCTGGCTCGACCGCGAGGTCCGCCTCGGGCGGCCGCCGGACGGGTCGATGCCCTACGAGCTCACGATGGACCCCACCGACGACGACTCCGAGGTGTGGGACTTCGCCACCCCTCCCGGCAGCTTCGTCGACCTGGCCGCCGCCCACCTGCTGACCGAGGCCAGCCTGGCCGCCGGCCGGGCGCTGGGCCCCGGCTCCGACTGGGACGTGCGCCGCTTCCGGCCGTCGCTGCTCATCGCCCTCGACGCCGATCCCGGCGGCTTCCCCGAGGACGCCTGGGTGGGCCGCGAGGTGCGGTGCGGGGCCGTCGCCTTCGCCCCGTTCATGACCACGCCCCGCTGCGCGATGCCCGTGCGGGCGCAGCCCGGCCTGGCCCGCGACACCGGCGTCAGCCGCACGCTGACCGACCACCACGGCAACGACCTGGGTGTCTACGCCGAGGTCCGCACCCCCGGCTGCGTTCGCGTCGGAGAGGGGGTGGCGCTAGCCTGAGCCGCCAACCGCGGCACACCCCTTCGAGTCATCGGTGGGCGGACGGCGGCGGACAACGGCCGACGCGGGAATTGACCGCGCGGTCAGTCGAACGGAAAGGTAGCGGGAATGCACGCCGAGGAACGCCCTCTGCGCATCGCGCTCCTGGCCTACCGGGGCAAGCCCCACGTCGGTGGCCAGGGCGTCTACGTGCGACATCTGGCCAAGGCCCTCGTGGACCTCGGCCACCACGTCGAGGTGCTCGGCGGCCAGCCCTACCCCGTCGTCGACCCCCGGGTGCCGCTGGTCGAGCTGCCCAGCCTCGAGATCTACAACGACCACTTCCCGATGCGCATGCCGGGGCTGTGGGAGATGAAGGACTGGACGGACCTGGTCGAGGTCACCTCGTTCTCGTTCGGCCAGTTCCCCGAGCCGCTGGCCTTCAGCCTGCGGGCCTGGCGCCACCTCCACGGCCGGCGGGGCGAGTTCGACCTGGTCCACGACAACCAGTGCCTCGGCTACGGCCTGCTGGCCATCGAGCGCGACGGGCTGCCGGTGCTGGCCACCATCCACCACCCCATCACCGTCGACCGCCGGCTCGAGATGGAGCACGCCGAGGGCTGGTACAAGCGGCTGACGCTGCGCCGCTGGTACTCGTTCACGAACATGCAGACCCGGGTCGCCGCCCGCATGAAGCGGGTGGTCACCGTGTCCGAGAACTCGTTCCACGACATCGCCGCCGACCATGGTGTCGACCCCAACCGCATGGCCATCGTGCCGGTCGGCGTCGACGTCGACCTGTTCCGGCCGCTGCCCGAGGTGGCGCCGGTGCCCGGGCGCCTGGTCACCACCGCCAGCGCGGACGTGACCATGAAGGGCCTCAGCTACCTGCTGGAGGCGCTGGCCAAGCTGCGCACCGAGCGCGACGACGCCCACCTGGTCGTCATCGGCAAGCGCAAGCCGGGCGGCCGGTCCGACGAGACCCTCCGCCGCCTCGGGCTCGACGACGTGGTCACCTTCGTCACCGGCGTGCCCGACGAGCGCATCATCGAGCTGTACAGCGAGGCCGAGCTGGCCATCGTCCCCTCGCTCTACGAGGGCTTCTCGCTCCCGGCCATCGAGGCCATGGCCTGCGGCACGCCGCTGGTGGCCACATCCGGCGGCGCGCTGCCCGAGGTCGTCGGGCGCGACGGCGAGACCGCCCTCGTGGTGCCGCCGGGCGACAGCGAGGCCTTGGCCGCCAAGCTGCGGTGGGCCCTCGGCCGCACCGACCTCAGGGCCACCGTCGGTGCCGCCGGTCGCCAGCGGGTGGTCGACCAGTGGTCGTGGCGCCACACCGCCGAGAAGACGGTCGAGCAGTACCGCATCCGGCTGGCCGAGCACGAGCGCGAGCGCGGTCGGGCCTGATGCTCACCGTCGACTACGGCCGGCTGGGCCTGCGCGCGGGCGATCGCCTCCTCGACCTCGGCTGCGGCGCCGGCCGCCACGCCTTCGAGGCGCTGCGGCGGGGCGCCCGGGTCACGGCCTTCGACTACGACGAGGCCGAGCTCAAGGACGTGGCCGCCATGGCCACCGCCATGGGCCAGGAGGGGGCGCTGCCGGTCGCCGCCAGCAGCGGCTGCGTGCGGGGCGATGCCACCGCGCTGCCGTTCCCCGACGCCTCGTTCGACCGCATCATCGCCGCCGAGGTGCTCGAGCACGTCGACGACGACGCCGGCGCCCTGCGCGAGCTGGTGCGGGTGCTGCGGCCCGGCGGCACCATCGCCGCCACCGTGCCCGCGTTCCTGCCCGAGCGGGTGTGCTGGGCGCTCACCGACGAGTACCACGCGCCGTTCGTGCCGGGCGGCCACGTCCGCATCTACACGGCCGCCGAGCTGCGCAACCGGCTCGTCACCGCCGGGGCCGAGCCGTACGACCACCACAAGGAGCACGGCATCCACGCCCCCTACTGGTGGCTCAAGTGCGCCGTGGGGCCCACGAACGACCAGCACCCGCTGGTGCGGGCCTACCACCAGGTCCTGTGCTGGGACATCGGCGGCGCCCAGCCGTGGGCGCGATTCACCCGGGCCGCCGACCGGGTGCTCACCCCCGCCATCGGCAAGAGCCTTGTCGTCTACGCCCGGAAGCCGGACGAGCAGTGACGCTGGCCGACGTCCCCGGCATCGTGACCGCGCCCGACCTGCGGCTCACCGTCGACGCCATCGCCGAGTGGCAGCTGCCCTCGGGCATGATCCCCTGGTTCCCCGGGGGCCACGCCGATCCGTGGAACCACGTCGAGGCGGCCATGGCCCTCACGCTGGGCGGACGTCACGCCGCCGCCGAGCGGGCCTTCCAGTGGCTGTCCGACCTCCAGCGGCCCGACGGCTCGTGGCACCAGTACTACCTGGCCGACCGGGTCGAGCAGGACAAGCTCGACGCCAACGTCATCGCCTACGTGGCCACCGGCGTGTGGCACCGGTGGCTGTGCACGGCCGACCGCGGGTTCGCCGAGGCCATGTGGCCGGTGGTCGAGCGGGCCGTCGACTTCGTGCTCGACCTCCAGACCCCCCGAGGCGAGATCCTGTGGGCCCGCCACGCCGACGGCACACCCTGGTCGTTCGCGCTGCTGACCGGGTCGTCGTCGATCTGCCACAGCCTGCGGTGCGCGGTGGCGCTGGCCGAGCTGCTGGGCCACGAGCGGCCCGACTGGGAGCTGTCGCTGGCCCGGCTGACCCACGTGGTGCGGCACGGGCCCGACGCCTTCTCGCCCAAGCACCGCTGGGCCATGGACTGGTACTACCCGGTGCTGACCGGCGTGGTGGTGGGCGACGCCGGCCGCGAGCGGCTGGCCGAGCGCCACGACGCGTTCGTGATGGGCGGCTGCGGCGTCCGCTGCGTGTCCGACCGCCCGTGGGTCACCGCCGCCGAGACCTGCGAGTACGCCATGGCCAACCTGGCGGTCGGGAACGAGCAGCGGGCCCGCGACCTGTTCCGCTGGGCGCAGCGCTACCGCACCGACGACGGCCGCTACTGGACGGGCACGGTGTTCCCC
>DASXRH010000095.1:0-4153 GCA_036506715.1 Acidimicrobiales bacterium | reverse complement strand
GGCCGGCCGCACGGCGGCGACCACCCCGACGAGGGCGCCGAGGGCCAGCACCACCGCCAGCGGCCCGGCGGGCACGGCGAAGCTGGTGAACCCCTCGTCGGCCAGCGCGGCGACCATGGCCCAGCCGAGGAACACGCCGAGGCCGACGCCGCCGACCGTGCCGAACAGGGCCACCGTGGCCGCCTCGCCCCGCACCATCGACCGCAGCTGGCGCCGGGTCTGGCCCACCGCCCGCAGCAGGCCCAGCTCCCGGGTCCGCTCGTGGATCGACAGCGACAGGGTGTTGGCGATGCCCATGAGGGCGATCACGATGGCCAGCACCAGCAGCACGTACACGACGTTCAGCATCTGGTCGACCTGGCCGGCCACGGCGTCGACGTACTCGTCGGCCGTCTGCACGTCGGGGGCGCCGAAGCCGTCGGCCACCCTCTGGATGGCGCGCTCGGCCTCGGGCACCGGCACCCCGTCGGCCACCGTGATCATCACGACCACGTCGGTGAGGTGGGCCGTGTGGGGGGCGTAGGCCGCCAGCGGCACGGTGATGTCGCCGACGAGGTCGGGCTCCTCGTAGATGGCCCCGACGGTGGGCGACTCGGTGGCGCCGTCGGCCCAGGTGACCGGCAGGCGGTCGCCCATGGCCAGGCCGTGGTCGTCGGCGTAGGCGGCCGAGATGGCCACCTGGTCGGCCCGCAGGTCCCGCAGCGAGCCCTGCTGGACACCGACGTCGAGCATGCTGTCGAAGGTGGCGGGGTCGAACGCGGTGCCCACGTCGTCGTGGCCGTCGACCTTCATGGGCGTGTTGGCCAGGCCCGAGGTGGCCTCCACCTCGGGCAGGGCGGCCACTGCCCGGTCCAGCTCAGGGCTGAGCCCCTCGCCGGAGAACCCGTCGGCCGCGATGACCAGGTCGCCGCCGAACTGGGCGCGCACGGTGTCGTCGATCGAGGCCTTGATGGACGCGCCCACCACCGTGAACAGCGACACCACCGCGACGCCGACCATCAGCGCCGAGGCGGTGCCGGCCGTGCGCCGGGGGTTGCGCATCGCGTTGCGGCGGGCCAGGGCGCCGGGCAGGCCCCGCAGCGCGGCACCGGGGGCGCCGAGCAGGCCGGCGGCCGGCCGGGCCGCCACCGGGCCCAGCACCACCACGCCGACCAGGGTGGCCAGCGCCCCCAGCCCGGTGATCGCCAGGGCGCCGCCGCGGGTGCCGGCGATCACGCCGGCCACGCCGGCGGCGGTGAGCACGACCCCGGCCGCGGCCCGGGGCCACGAGGCGGCGGAGCGGTCGACGGCCACGTCCCGCAGCGCCGCCAGCGGGCGGACCCGGGCGGCCCGCAACGCCGGGGCGATGCTGGCCAGCAGGGTCACGATCACGCCGACGACCATGGCGGTGACAACGCTGCCGGCCCCCACCACCAGCGACGGGACGGGCACGGCGAAGCCTAGGTTCTCGAACAGGGCCATGAGCCCGGCGGCCAGGCCGAGGCCGGCGGCCACGCCCAGCGCGGAGGCCACGGTCCCGACGACCAGCGCCTCGACCGCCACCGACCGCAGCACCTGGCCCCGAGACGCCCCCAGCGCCCGCAGCAGCGCCGACTCGCGGGTCCGCTGGGCCACCAGGATCGAGAACGTGTTGTAGATGCTGAAGGTGGCGACGACCAGGGCCACGCCCGCGAACACCAGCAGGAACCTGCGGAAGAAGCCGAGGAAGTCGGCCTGGATGTCGTCGTTCATCTCGGCCGTGAGCTGGGCGCCGGTCAGCGCCTCGTCGGCCGCCGGCAGCAGCGGGTCGATGCGGTCGACCAGCGCGGCCTGCGAGACGCCGGGCTCGGCCGCCAGCCGGATGCTGGTGGCCTCGCCGGGGGCCGGCAGCAGCAGCCGGGCCGCCTCGTCGAGGTCGAACGCCGCGTAGGTCGTGGGCCCGGCGCTGTCGGCCGACCCGAAGGCGGCCAGGCCGACCACGGTGACGTCGACTGGCTCGGGCAGGCGGACGGTGGTGGTGGCGCCCACGGCCAGCTTGCCGTCCGTGGCCGAGGCCCGGTCGATGACGACCTCGCCCGGCGCGGTGGGGGCCCGGCCGGCGGTCAGGTGCCAGGGGTTGAGGCCGGGATCGGTGATCCAGCTGGCCGCCACGGTGGGCGGGCCGTTGCCGCCCAGCGGGTCGCCGTCGGCGCCGACGATGCGGCCGTAGCCCTCGATGACGGGCACGGCGGCGGCCACGCCGTCGACGCCGGCCAGCCGGTCGGCCAGCGCCGCGTCGACCAGGCCGCGCTCGGTGGCCTCGTCGGCGCCGACCTCGGTGCGGTTGCGGACCACGGCGTCGGTGCCGGCGTTGGCCTTCGCGAAGAGGTCGTCGAAGCCGGCGGTCATGGTGTCGCCGAGCACCAGGGTGCCGGCGAGGAAGGCCACGCCCAGCAGCACGGCCGAGCAGGTGGCGAACAGGCGCCGCTTGTGGGCGACGAGCGAGCGGAGGGTGGTGCGGAACATGCCGTCAGCTCCCCAGGCGCTTCATGCGGTCGAGGACGGTGGCGGCGGTGGGGGCCTCGAGCGTGTCGACGATGCGGCCGTCGGCCAGGAACACGACGGCGTCCGCGTAGGCGGCGGCCCCGGGGTCGTGGGTGACGATGACCACGGTCTGGCCCATGTCGTCGACGGCCCGGCGCATGAACGCGAGGATCTCACCGCCGCTGCGGGAGTCGAGGTTGCCGGTCGGCTCGTCGGCGAAGATCACCTCGGGCCGGCTGGCCAGCGCCCGGGCCACCGCGACCCGCTGCTGCTGGCCGCCCGACAGCTCGGAGGGCCGGTGCCGCAGCCGGTCGCGCAGCCCGACGGTGTCGATCACCCGGTCCAGCCAGCCCCGCTCGGGCTTGCGGCCGGCCAGGTCGAGGGGGAGGGTGATGTTCTCCCGGGCCGACAGCATCGGCAGCAGGTTGTACGCCTGGAACACGAACCCGATGCGGTCGCGCCGCAGCCGGGTCAGCTCCCGGTCGGACAGCGAGCCCAGGTCCACGTCGCCCACGTACACGTGCCCGCCGCTCAGCGAGTCGAGCCCGGCCAGGCAGTGCATGAGGGTCGACTTGCCCGAGCCCGACGGGCCCATCACGGCGGTGAACCGCCCGGCCGGGATGGCCAGGCTCACCTCGTCGAGCGCCCGCACGGCGGTGTCGCCCCGCCCGTAGACCTTCGTCGCCCGCTCGGCCCGCACGGCCGGCGGTTGCTGCGGCCACACCGGGGCGACCGCCTCTCTCGTCGTCGTCATCACATCGTTCGCAGCCATGCCTTCGACGGTACGGACGGGCGCACGCAGGGTCATTGGAGCGACCCGGTGTCGTGGGGGTGGGGACAACCCCCGTGCCGTGCGGTAGAACGTCGGTGACGGGCGCCCCGCCTCATGGGCCACCCGGCCAGGAGGACCATCGCCATGGGCTTGATGGACAAGGTCAAGGGCATGCTCGGCCAGAACCGCGGCAAGGTCGATTCCGGCATCGACAAGGCCGGCGACACGATCGACGACAGGACCGGCGGCAAGTACGCCGGTCAGGTCGACAAGGGCCAGGACGCGGCCAGGGACGCGCTCGACAAGCTCGACGGCGGCGACGGGAGCGGCCAGGCCTGACCCCCCGCCCCCGGCGTCAGCCGGTGGCGTAGCTGACGGTCACGTCGCCCTGGTCGGCGTGGGCGCGGATGGTGCGGTCGCTGCCCGGGTCCTGGCGGATCGGGTCGGTGACCTTGCCCTGGTCGGCGCCGGTGTCGGTGTCGTAGGCCACGCCGCGCTCGTCGGGCAGCAGCACGTCGATGTCGCCCTGGTCGGCGGTCACGTCGACGGATCGTGGCGAGTCGGAGAAAACCAGCCGGATCCGGCCCTGGTCGGCCCGCGCCCGCACGTGGTCGGCGCTGAGGTCGGTGGCCTCGATGCGGCCCTGGTCGGCCTCGAGGCGGACGTCGCCGCCGACCCGGGCGAGCTCGATCGACGACGCGTCGGTGCCGGCGTCGACGGCCCCGCTGACGTCGGCGAGCTCGATGTGGCCGTCGGACCGCACGGTCACGTCCAGGTCGCTCGGCACCTCGATCGTGTAGTCCACGCTGCACCAGGTCTCGCCGATGTTGGGGCAGCTGCCCCGCACCTCGACGCGGTCTCCCGCGCGCTCGATCGAGT
>DASXRH010000094.1:0-3455 GCA_036506715.1 Acidimicrobiales bacterium | reverse complement strand
CCTAGTGGACCCTCGCGAAAGTCATCGTGGCGTCTCGCCGGCCAGATTCGCCGCTGGACGTCGTCCTCGTCGTCGCCGCAGCCGCTGGCTGCGCCTTCCTCCTGCGTCCTCGCCAGCGACAAATCTGGCTCGGCGATACATCCACGTGACTTCCGCGAGCGCCCACTAGCGACCGCCGGCGACGCGCCGGTTACGGCGGCGCGAATCCGCGGTGGCGCCCGTCACCGCCCGGTGCGGATGAGCCGGGTGCGGCCCACGGCGGCGATGCGCTCCTCGGCCAGGCGGTCGGCGGCGGCCGCGGTGGTGGTGCCGTCGGCCTCGGCCCGGTCGAACACCCGCAGCAGCGTGTCGTGGATGGTGCGGATGCGGTCGTAGGCGCGCTGGCGGTCGTAGCCGTGGGGCTCCTCGGCGATGTTGATCACGCCGCCGGCGTTGGCCACGAAGTCGGGGGCGTAGACGATGCCCCGGTGCCGCAGCCGCTCGGCGTCGGCCACCGCCGCCAGCTGGTTGTTGGCCGAGCCCACCACGGCGTCACAACGCAGCTCGGGGATGGTGACCGGGTTGAGCACGGCGCCCAGCGCGCAGGGCGAGAAGATGTCGCACGGCACCGTGTGGGCGGCCTCGGGAGCCACGGTCAGGGCGCCGTGCCGGTCGACCACGGCGTCGACGGCGGCGTGGTCGACGTCGGACACGGTGAGCTTGGCGCCCTCGTCGGCCAGGTGGTCGGCCAGGGCCGCCCCCACCTTGCCCACCCCCGAGATGCACACGTGGCGCCCGGTGAGCGACGGCGTGCCCCACAGCCGCTCGGCCACGGCCTTCATGGCCCACAGCACGCCCCAGGCCGTGGCGGGGGAGGGGTCGCCCGACCCGCCCAGCGACTCGCTGACCCCGGTGACGTGGCGCGTCTCGCGCCGGATCACGTCCATGTCGGCCTGGGTCGTGCCCACGTCCTCGGCGGTGAGGTAACGGCCCGACAGGCCCTCGACGAACCGGCCGTAGGCCCGTAACAGCGCCTCGCTGCGCAGCGTGGCGGGGTCGCCGATAATGACGGCCTTGCCGCCGCCGAGGTCGTTGCCGCACACCGCGTGCTTGTAGGTCATGCCCTTGGCCAGCCGGCACACGTCGACCAGCGCGTCGGCCTCGGCGGCGTAGGGGTAGAACCGGGTGCCGCCCAGCCCGGGCCCGAGCACCGTCGAGTGGATGGCGATGATGGCCCGCAGCCCGCTGCCCGCGTCGTGGCAGAAGGCCACCTGCTCGAACCCGTCGGCGGTGACGATGTCGAAGACTCCTGGCACGTCCCCGAGGGTACGCCGGGCGTAGGGCGGCCGGGTGCGGCCCTTAACCGGTTGTGGTGGCGCCGACCGGCGCGGCTACCTTCCGCCCGTGCCATCGCCGACTGCTGCGTACTCGATCCGTCTCCGGGTCCGGCTCGACAACCGTCCGGGCTCCCTCGGCCGCCTCGCCACCGCCGTGGGCGAGGCCGGCGGCAACATCACCGCCATCGGCGGGTTCGACGTACGGGGCCCGGCCCTCGAGGAGGACGTGGTCGTCAACTGCCGCAGCGAGGCCCACATCGAGGCGGTGAAGGCGGCGGCCGCCGCGGCCGACGGGTGCGAGGTGCTCGAGGTGCTCGACCGCACGTTCCTCATGCACGACGGCGGCAAGATCGAGGTCCTGGCCCGCATGCCGGTGGCCGACCGCGACGACCTCTCGATGGCCTACACCCCCGGCGTGGCCCGGGTGTGCAAGGCCATCGCCGCCGAGCCCAACCGGGTCCACGACCTCACCATCAAGAAGAACACGGTCGCCATCGTGTCCGACGGCACCGCGGTGCTGGGCCTGGGCGACATCGGCCCCGAGGCGGCACTGCCGGTCATGGAGGGCAAGGCCCTGCTGTTCAAGCACTTCGCGGGGGTCGACGGCTTCCCGGTGTGCCTCGACGTGTCGTCGGCCGACGAGATCGTCGAGACCGTGGTGCGCATCGCCCCGGTGTTCGGCGGCATCAACCTCGAGGACATCGCCGCCCCCGAGTGCTTCGAGGTCGAGGCGCGGCTGAAGGAGCTGCTCGACATCCCGGTGTTCCACGACGACCAGCACGGCACCGCGGTGGTGACCCTGGCCGCCCTCGAGAACGCCCTCCAGCTCGTCGACAAGAAGATGGGCGACCTCAGGGTCGTCATCGCCGGCGTCGGCGCGGCCGGGGTGGCCATCACCAAGATCCTCATGGAGGCGGGCGTCAACGACATCATCGGCGTCGACCGCAAGGGCGCCATCTGGGCCGGCCGCGACGACCTCAACGTGGCCAAGCTGTGGTTCGCCGAGAACACCAACCCCCAGCGGCGCGAGGGCAGGCTGGCCGAGGTGCTCCCGGGGTCCGACGTGTTCATCGGCGTGTCGGGCCCGGGGCTGGTGACGGCGGCCGACCTGCGCACGATGGCCGCCGACCCCGTCGTGTTCGCGCTGGCCAACCCCGATCCCGAGATCACGCCCGAGGACGCCGACGGCATCGCCCGGGTCATCGCCACCGGCCGCAGCGACTACCCCAACCAGATCAACAACGTGCTGGCCTTCCCCGGCATCTTCCGGGGCGCGCTCGACGTGGCCGCCTCTACCATCACCGAGGGCATGAAGCTGGCGGCGGCCAAGGCCATCGCCGCCTGCGTGTCCGAGGACGAGCTGCGGCCCGACCACATCGTGCCCTCGGTGTTCGACGTCCGGGTCGCCCCCCGGGTGGCCGAGGCGGTGGCCCAGGCGGCCATCGACGAGGGCGTGGTCCGCCTGCACCGGCCGCCGCAGCCCTAGACGGGTCCCCCGCCGGGCGCGACGGGGCCGCGGCGCCGGCCGTTGCTACCGTTGCCGCCCGACGGACCGCTGGGGCCGTCTCCGAGCAGAGGAACAGCCAGCGCGATGAGCGATCGCAACGGCGCAGGCGGGGGTGCGCCGTACCCGCCCGGTCGAGGCCGGGCCCCCCGGCAGGTGGTGCGCCCCTGGCCGCCCGCCGCTGCGTGGGCGCCACCGCCTCCGCCGCGGGGCTCTGCCGGTGCTGGAGGCCCGGCCGCGTCGTGGGCCCCCCCGCCCGGACCTGCCGGGCCCGGGCCCGCCGCTCCCGGGGATCCCGGTCCTTGGGGCCCGCCCAGGCCCCCCGGCGCTGCCGGTCCGTCCGGTGGCTGGTCCCCGCCCGGCCAGACCGGCCCGGCGCGGCCGCCACCCCCCGGTCCCGGGCCGTGGGGGGCGCCCGCGCCCGGCCCGGGCCCCGGATCTGCGCCGTGGGGGCCGCAGCCGCCCTCCCCGCCGCCCAGCTGGGGCGGCCCGGCGGGCCCCGGTGCCTACGGCTACGGCGCCGGCCGGGGGCCGAGCCCGCGCACGATCGTCCGCCACCGGCCCAGCCTCGGCCTGGGGCTGGCCCTGGTCGGCCTGGCCCTGTTCGTGCTGTCGCTGACCGCCTTGCCGTGGAT
>DASXRH010000093.1:0-4738 GCA_036506715.1 Acidimicrobiales bacterium | reverse complement strand
GCAGCACCAGGTTGGTCAAAGCGATCAGCCCCCGGGCCAGCGGCCGCACGAGCGGGAACCGGGCCAGGGCCCTCACCGGCCGGGCCGCGACCAGCGCCGCCCGCTCGGGGTCGAGGACCCCCCACGTCTTGGGCGCCGTCTCGGCGGCCACGAACACCACGATCACGTCGAGGGCGATGGCCAGCACCATGCCCGGCACGCCCAGCAGGCGGTCGGCGACGATGCCGACCAGCGTGGCCTGCACCAGCAGGCAGGTCAGCCGGAGGAAGACGACGGCGGGGACGAAGCGCTCGGGCCGGGTCAGCAGCTCGACGAGCGCGATGGCGCCCGGGCGGCCCTCCTCGGCCAGCGACTCGGCCCGCGGGCGGGTGACCCGGGTCAGCGCCGCCTCCGCCACGCCCAGCACGGCGGCGAGCGCCAGCAGCACCGCCACCGCCACCAGGATCCAGGCGTCGGTTCCCGAGAACGACGCTCCGATCACCGACGCGCCGAGCGTCCCCTCCCGACCGGACAGCCCCGCCACACCGTCACCGCCGGTGGTGGAACTGGTCGAGCAGCGCCCGCTCGCGGGCCTGCATGACCGCGGTCTCGTCGGGCTCGGCGTGGTCGTGGCCGAGGACGTGCAGCACCCCGTGCACCACCAGCAGGGCCAGCTCGTCGTCGTAGCTGCTGGCGTGCTCCGGCGCCTGGCGCTGAGCCACCGCCGGGCACACGACGACGTCGCCCAGCAGCAGGGGCATGTCCCCCGGCTCGGGGTCGTCGCGGTCGGGACCGGCGGTGCTGGCATCGGGCCACCGCCCGGCCACCACGGGATCGTCGATCGGGAAGGCGAGGACGTCGGTGGGACCTTCGGCGTCCATGAACCGGGCGTTGAGCTCGGCGATGGTGGCCTCGTCGACGAACAGCAGCGACAGCTCGACGTCGCCCTCCACGCCCTCGGCGGTCAGCACGTCCTGGGCCAGCGCCACCCACCGGTCCACGTCGACCGGTGCGGCGTGCTGCTCGTCGGCCCCGAACACCTGGACCTCGCCCTCGGGCCCGCGCCGGGGCGGCTTGGGCAGCGGCCGGTGGACGTCGGCGTCGTCGCCGGGCCGCGACCCACCGGGGACCGGCGCGTCCGGCGTGCTCACCGCGACGGGCCGCGGTCCTCGGCCGCGGCCCGCTCGATGTCGGCGCGCTCGTAGGCGTCGACGATGTCCTGCACGATGTGATGGCGGACGACGTCCTTCGACGTCATCCGCACGAACGACAGCCCGTCGATGTCGCCCAGCGTGCGCTCGAGGTGGGTCATGCCGGAGCGGCCGGTCGGCAGGTCGACCTGGGTCATGTCGGCGGTGACCACGGCCTTGGACCCGAAGCCGATGCGGGTCAGGAACATCTTCATCTGCTCGGGCGTGGTGTTCTGCGCCTCGTCGAGGATGATGAAGCTCTGGTTGAGCGTGCGGCCCCGCATGAACGCCAGCGGCGCAACCTCGACCGTGCCCCGCTCGAGCAGGCGCTGGGCGCCCTCGGGCTCGACCATGTCGTACAGCGCGTCGTAGAGCGGACGGAGGTAGGGGTCGATCTTGGCGGCCAGGTCGCCGGGCAGGAAGCCCAGCCGCTCGCCCGCCTCGACCGCCGGCCGCGTGAGGATGATGCGGTCGACCTGCTTGGCCTGCAGCGCCTGCACCCCCATGGCCACGGCCAGCCACGACTTGCCCGTGCCGGCGGGGCCGATGCCGAAGGTGATGACGTTGTCGCGGATGGCGTCGACGTAGCGCTTCTGGCCAGCCGACTTGGGGCGGACGGTGCGGCCCCGGGCGGAGCGCAGGACCTCGGCCGTGAGCACCTCGGACGGGCGCTCGTCGGCGCGCACCATGTCGATGGTGCGGACCACGCTGGCGGGCTCGAGCCGCTGGCCCCGCTCGAGCAGCAGCACCAGCTCCTCGAACAGGTGGCCCACCCGGTCGGCCTCGTCGCCGGTGATGGCGATCTCGTTGCCCCGCACGTGGATCTCCACCCCGGAGAACGCCGATTCGACCACACGGAGCAACTCGTCTCGCTGACCGAGCAGGTCGGCCATGAGGTGATTGCCGGGGACGGAGATCTTGACCTGGGTGGTGGCCACGAGGGCACCAGCCTAGGCACATCGCCAGCCCGTGCGGCACGACTCCGCTGGCCACGTACGCTCGCCCGCCATGAGCACGGCCGTGCGCACCGCCCTGTTCCTGCCGCTGTTCGGCGAGCTGGCCGAGCCCGGCCTGATGGTCGATCTGGCCGTCGAGGCCGAGGAGGCGGGCTGGGACGGGCTGTTCGTGTGGGACCACATGCTCTACCGGGCACCGGTCACCGACATCGCCGACCCGTGGGTCACGCTGGCCGCGGTGGCGGCCCGGACGTCGCGGCTGCGCCTCGGGCCGATGGTCACCCCGCTGCCCCGGCGGCGCATCGCCAAGCTGGCCCGGGAGACGGTCACAATCGATCGCCTGTCGGCGGGGCGGCTGATCTTCGGCGCCGGTCTGGGCGGAGACCCGGGGCGCGAGCTGAGCGCGCTGGGCGAGGAGACCGACCCGGTGGCCCGTGGGCGGCTGCTCGACGAGGGCCTGGAGCTGCTGGTGCGGCTGTGGTCGGGCGAGGAGGTCGACCACCACGGGCCGGCGTACGAGGCCGACGGCGTGCGCTTCCTGCCCACCGCGGTGCAGCAGCCCCGCATCCCCCTGTGGCTGGCGGCCCGCCACCCCAACCGGATCCCGGTGCGGCGGGCCGCCCGCTACGACGGGCTGTTCCCCATCGGGGTGCCCGGCCCCGACGACCTGGCGGCCATGGTGGCGCTGGTGGCGGACGAGCGGACGGCCGACACGCCGTTCGACGTGGCGGTGCAGGGCGGCGTCGGCGTCGACCCGGCGCCGTGGATCGCGGCCGGTGCCACCTGGTGGTTGATCCATTTGGACGCCTACACGGTCAGCGCGGCGGCCGTGCGCGACGCCATCCGCCAGCGGCCGCGGCTGTAGCGTCGGCGCCCGGTGGAGCGCCCGGACCGTCGCCCCGACGCCCGCGACCCCGGGCCGGTGCCCGGGGTGATCGGCGGCGACCTGGCCGCCCGGCTGGAGCGGTGGGCCGCCGAGGCCCGCGTCGACGAGGCCGCCCGCACCCGGTCGCGAGAGCGGTGGCTGCGGCGCCAGGCCGAGGAGTCGGGCACGCTCGCCGGCGTCCTCGCCGACTTGTCGGAGGCCGGACGGGCGGTGGTCGTCCACAGCCGATCGGGGCGGATCCACCGGGGGACCCTGCGGGCGGTGGGCGCCGACTTCGTGGCCGTGGGCGGCATCGGGGCGGGCGGGTCGGCGCTGGTGGCGCTGGCGGCCGTCGCCTCGGTGCGGACGCCGCCGGGCGAGCGGCGGGTGGTGGGGGACCGGGACGCGCCGGCGTCCCCGGTGCGGCTGGCCGACGTGGTGGCCGGGATGGCGGCAGATCGCGAGCGGGTGCTGGTCGTGACCGGCGACGGCGATGCCGTGGCCGGGGTGCTGCTGTCGGTGGGGCGGGACGTGGCCGTGGTCCAGGGCGAGGGTGAGCCGCCGGCCACCTGCTACGTGCCGCTGGCGGCCGTGACCGAGGTCATGGTCGACACCTGATCCGGCGGGTTGGGGAGGTGCCACGGTGGGGATAGGTTCGAACGCCATGCGTGACCGGTGGCTGCTCGCACCGGTCGTCGCCCTCGCCCTGTGCGGGGTGGCCTGCGGGTCGGGCGGCGACTCGGGGGCACGGTCGTCGTCGGCGGCCCACGGCACGGCCCCGACGACCACCGAGGTGCCCACCACGGCCGCCCCGGCGCCGACGACCGCGGCGCCCGACCCGCTGGCCCGGCCCGCCTGGCTGGGCACCCGGGTCCTGCCGACCGGCGCCGACGGCAACGCCGAGGTCCAGCCGACGCCGCCCGAGCTCGACCCCCGTCACCTGCGCACCGTCGACGCCCTCCCGCCCCCGGCCGACGGGCAGTTCCACGGGACGGTGACACCGGTCCCGGCCGACGTGGCCGCCCGGTCGTCGTGGCAACCGGCCTGCCCGGTGGCGCTCGACGAGCTGCGCTACGTCACGGTCACCTTCTGGGGCTACGACGATGCCGCCCACACCGGCGAGCTGCTGGTGAACCGGGACGCGGCCGACGGGTTCGTGGACGTCTTCCACCGCCTGTTCGACGCCCGCTACCCGATCGAGGAGATGCGGGTGACCTCGGCCGCGGACATCGACGCCCCGCCCACCGGCGACGGCAACAACACGTCGGCCTTCGCCTGCCGGCCCACCCGGGGCAGCACGACGTGGTCCGAGCACGCCTACGGCAAGGCCGTCGACGTCAACCCCTTCATGAACCCGTACACCAACGGCCCGCGGGTGCTGCCCGAGCTGGCGTCGACCTACCTGGACCGGGCCGATGTCCGGCCGGGGATGATCACGCCGGGCGACCTGGTGACCGGGGCGTTCTCAGCGATCGGCTGGGAGTGGGGCGGGCTGTGGGAGCGGCCGACCGACTTCATGCACTTCAGCGCCGACGACCGATGACGGGCGCGGGCGGCGGCGCGGTTAGACGGCCAGGGCGTGGACCGTGGCGTCGGCCGTCTCCCGCCGCCGCACGACGAGCAGGTCGGCGGTGCGGAAGCTGGCGACCCGGGTGGACCACGAGTCGATGACGTCGCGGCCGTCGCCGCGGCGGAAGAAGGTCGTCATCGGACCTTCCTGCTGGTAGGCGTCGGCGCCGTCGACGGTC
>DASXRH010000092.1:0-1872 GCA_036506715.1 Acidimicrobiales bacterium | reverse complement strand
AGGCGCCGGCCCACCTCGATGGTCACCGGCGCGGCGGGTGCGCCCGCCGGCCGGGTGGTCGTGAGCGGCCCGCACCGGTCGAGCGCCCCGGCCCGGCGGGACTCGAGCACGTCGACGATCCCCGCCGCGCACTGCAGCACGAACAGCTCGCCGCCGGGGTCGTCGAGCAGCGTGGCCCGCACCCGGTCGTGGGCGGCCAGCGGCCCGTCGGCGTCGAGGCGTAGGCCCGCAGGCGCGTCCAGGACGACCAGGCCGTCGGGGGTCACCGAGGTCCGGGCCGGGCCGTCGGGGACGGCAGTCGTCGGGCCCGAGGGGCGGATGGTGACGGTGCTCCGGTGGTCGGGGCGCAGGGCCAGCGCCGTGCCCCCCAGCACCAGGGCCAGCACCACCGCCGCCCCGCCGGCCCGCCGGCGCTGGCGGCGCCGGCGCCGCTCCCGGGCCCGGGCCCGGATCTCGGCGACGGGGGGCGGATCGCGGGGCGGACGCCCGGCGAGCGGGGCGAGGGCGTCGAGGACGTCAGGCATCGTTGTCCTCCGTGGTCGCGGGGGCGAGGCGGGCGGCCAACCGGCCGCGGGCGTGGTGCAGCGCGGCGGTCACCGTGCCCACGGCGACCCCCATGACCCCGGCCACCTCGGCCACCGGCAGGTCGCCGATGTAGCGCAGCGCCACCGCCTGGCGCTCGCGGGCGGGCAGCGCCAGCAGCGCCTCCCACACGGCCGGCGACCAGCCGTCGGGGGCGGCGGGCCACGTTGAGGGCGGTGGTGTGGACCCAGCCGCCTGGCGCGTCCAGGCGGCCGACCCGGCCCCACCGCTCGCACGCCCGCGCGAACGCCTCGTCGGCGGCGTCGGCGGCCACGTCGGAGCGCCCGGTGATGACCGCCAGCGCCGACACGACGCGCGGGTGCTCGCGCAGGTACCACGCGTCGAAGTCGAGGTCGCGCACCACCCCTCCAAGTCACGGCGACCCGGAATTGCTGGGTGACGCTACCCGTACACCTCGCCGTGCCAGCCGTCGGCGCCCCGGCGGGCGACGACCACGGCCTCGCCGGTGGACCGCCCTGGGCGACCAGGTCGGGCTCCTCGTCCCGCACCATGCTGCGGCCCGCCCGCGACCGCCCGACCCGCCGTGCCGGTCTGGCTGGCGGTTGGCCGTGTCGCGCAGATGGCCAGGCCGGTCGCCACCCCGGGGCGGCGACGACCGGGACGTCCTCGGCTCAGCCCCGGGCGCGGCGGGCGGCCGACATCCGCCGGGCGGCGGGGACGGCGGCCAGCAGGGCCCGGGCCTTGTTGCGGCACTCGAGGTCCTCGTGCTCGGGCACCGAGTCGGCGACGATGCCCGCCCCCGCCTGGACCGAGGCCCGCCCGGCGTCGTCGACCACCATCGTGCGGATGGCGATGGCCGTGTCGATGTTGCCCGAGAAGTCGAGGTAGCCCACCACCCCGGCGTAGGGGCCCCGCTTGGTGGGCTCCAGGGCGTCGATGATCTCCATGGCCCGCACCTTGGGCGCTCCCGACACGGTGCCGGCGGGCAGCGTGGCCCGCAGCACGTCGATGGCGGTGCGCCCGTCGGCCAGATCGCCCGACACCTGCGAGGTCAGGTGCATGACGTGGCTGTAGCGCTCGAGGGTGAGGTACTCGTCGACCTGCTCGGTGCCGAACCGCACCACCCGCCCCACGTCGTTGCGGGCCAGGTCGACCAGCATGACGTGCTCGGCGATCTCCTTGGGGTGCTCCCGGAGCTCGCCGGCGAGACGGGCATCCTCCTCGTCGGTGGCGCCCCGGCGGCGGGTGCCGGCGATCGGGCGGGAGATCACACGGCCGTCGACGACCCGCACCATCGGCTCCGGCGACGAGCCCACCAGCGTGAGGCCG
>DASXRH010000091.1:0-9255 GCA_036506715.1 Acidimicrobiales bacterium | reverse complement strand
TCGTCTTCCAGCACAACCTCTACGTCGAGCTGCGTCACCTGCTCAGCGCGCGGGAGAAGCTCCTCCTGCACCAGGAGGAGGTCGGCGACCGTGTCTGCGGCCTGGTGGCCGGCTACCTGCTGTGGGCCGGGCTCGTCCCCTACGGGCCTCAGGCCATCTCCGTCACCGAGCGGTTGACCGGCCGCCAACTGGGTCCTCTCGGCCGCGAGCTGGTGGCCACCGCCGACGCCCTGCGGGACGAGGACTCCGACGCGGTGCCCGAGGGCGCCGAGGCGGCGGAGCCGGGCGACGGCGGCGGCGAGGGCGGCGCCGATCCCGGCGACCGGGGCGAGTGAGCGCCGGGGCCGTCCCCGACCGCATCGAGCTGCGGGGACTGCGGGTGACGGCCAGGGTCGGCGTGCTGCCCGCCGAGCGGGAGGCCGACCAGCCGCTCGAGCTCGACCTCGACCTGCTGGTCGACCTGGCCGCCGCCGGGGCCACCGACGCCCTGGGCGACACCGTCGACTACGGCGCCGTGTGCGACGCCGCGGTGGCCGCCGTCCGGGCCGGCCACGTCGACCTGCTCGAGCGGCTGGCCGCCCGGGTGGTCGACGCGGTGCTGGCGGTCGACCCCGCGATCGCCGCCGTCGACCTCACGGTGCGCAAGCTGCGGCCGCCGGTGCCCCACGACCTGGCCACCTCGGGGGTCCACATCGTGCGGGAGCGGGCGTGAGCGCCGAGCCGGAGCCGGTCCGGGCCTTCCTCGGCCTGGGGTCCAACCTGGGCGACCGGGTCCGCTTCCTGCAGGAGGCCGTCGACACGCTGGCCGAGGTGGGCGCCACCGCGGTGTCGCCGGTGTACGAGACGGCGCCGCTGGGCGGCCCCGGCGGCCAGGACCCGTACCTCAACGTGGTGGTCGAGCTGCGCACCGACCGCACGCCCCACGAGCTGCTGGGCGTCTGCCGCCGGCTGGAGGCCGCCGCCGGCCGGGTGCGCGACGAGCGCTGGGGCCCGCGCACCCTGGACGTCGACGTCCTGTGGATCGACGGCGTCACCGTGCACGACCAGGATCTGGTCGTGCCCCACCCCCGGATGTGGGAGCGGCGCTTCGTGCTCGCCCCGCTGCAGGACCTCGCCCCCGACCTCGTCGACCCGGCGGCGCTCGAGGCCGCCGACGGTGCGGTCGAGCTGCTGGGCCCGCTCGACGCCCTGTGACCACCGACCCTGCGGCCGCGCCGGCCGCCCCGCCGGCCCGGCGGGTGCGGATCGTCGGTCCCGGCCGGGCCGGCACGTCGCTGGCCTGGGCCCTCACCGACGCCGGCTGGGACGTGGCCCCCACCCTGGGCCGGGGCGACGACCTGGCCGGGGCGGCCGCCGCGGTCGACGTGCTGGTGCTGGCCACACCCGACGACGCCCTCCGCCAGGTGGCCCGGACGGTGCGGCCCGAGGCCACCACCGTCGTCGCCCACCTGTCGGGGGCCCGGGGCCTCGACGTCCTCGCCCCCCATGCCCGGCGGGCGGCCGTCCACCCGCTGGTGGCGCTGCCCACGCCCGAGATCGGGTCCCGGCGGCTGGTCGGCGCCTGGTTCGCCGTCACCGGCGACGAGCGGGCCAGCGACATGGTGGCGGCGCTGCGGGGCCGGTCGTTCGCCGTGGCCGACGGCGACCGGGCCACCTACCACGCCGCCGCCGTCATCGCCTCCAACCACCTGGTGGCCCTGCTGGGACAGGTCGAGCGCCTGGCCGCCCAGGTGGGGGTGCCGTTCGAGGCCTACCTCGACCTGGCCGAGGACACGCTGGCCAACGTGCGGGCCCTCGGCCCCGGCGCGGCGCTGACCGGCCCTGCGGCCCGGGGCGACGAGTCCACCATCCGCCGCCACGTGCGGGCCCTTCTCGTGGACGAGCGCAAGGCCTACCGCGCGCTGGCCGACGCCGCCCGCCGCCTGGCCGCCGACCACCGGGCGGGCCGCGACCAGCCCGGGGGACCGTCCCGGTGAGGACCGTCACCACCATCGCCGCCGCCCGGGCCGAGCTCGACGCCGCCCGGGCCGCGGGCAGCACGGTCGGGTTCGTGCCCACCATGGGCTATCTCCACGACGGGCACGCGTCGCTGATGCGCCAGGCCCGCGGGGAGACCGACCTGGTCGTGGCGTCGATCTTCGTCAACCCGCTGCAGTTCGGGGCGGGGGAGGACCTCGACGCCTACCCCCGCGACCTCGACCGGGACACCGCGCTGTCCGTAGCGGCGGGCGTCGACCTCCTGTTCACCCCGACGGCGGCGGAGATGTACCCGACGCCGGTGCTGACCACCGTGCACGTGGCCCAGGTGTCGGCGCCGCTGGAGGGGGTGTCGCGCCCGACCCACTTCGCCGGGGTGGCCACGGTGGTGGCCAAGCTGTTCTCGATCGTGGGGCCGTGCCGGGCCTACTTCGGGGCCAAGGACTTCCAGCAGGTGGCCGTGGTGCGGCGGATGGTCCACGACCTGTCGATGCCGGTCGAGGTGGTGGCCTGCCCCACCCGGCGGGAGGCCGACGGGCTGGCCATGTCGTCCCGCAACGTCTACCTCAGCGCCGACGAGCGGGCGGCGGCGCCGGTCCTCTACCGGGCGCTGCGGGCGGGGGCGGCGGCCATCGGCGCCGGCGAGCGCGACCCCGCGGCGGTGCGGTCGCTGATGGCCCAGATCATCGAGGCCGAGCCCCTGGCGGGATTGGACTACGCCGCGGTGGTCGACGCAGACTCTTTCACCGTCCCCGAGCCCCTCGCCGGGAATCTGCGGCTGCTGGCAGCCGTTCGCTTCGGACGAGCCAGGCTCATCGACAACGTGGGGGTGACCGTGTGACGGCACCCACCCAAGGAGGGTCCCAGCGGTGCGTCGTCGCATGCTGAAGTCCAAGATCCACCGGGCGGTCGTGACCGACGCCGACCTGCACTACGTCGGGTCGGTCACCGTCGATCCCGACCTGCTGGAGGCGGCCGACATCGTCGAGCACGAGCAGGTGGCCGTGGTCGACATCGACAACGGGGCCCGGCTCGAGACCTACGCCATCGCCGGCGTGCGGGGGTCGGGCGACCTGTGCCTCAACGGCGCCGCCGCCCGGTTGATGGCGCCCGGCGACCGGGTCATCGTCATCTCGTACGCCGAGTACGACGACGCCGAGCTGGTGGGCTACGCGCCCCGGGTCGTCCACGTCGACACGGCCAACCACCAGATCGACGCGGTCACCGCCGAGCTGCTGGCGGCCGAGCAGCGCGGTCCGGCCCCGCACCGCTACGTCGAGGTCCCGGCCCGCTGACGGCGCCCGACCTCGACCTGCTGGTCCTCGGGTCCGGCGTCGCCGGGCTCTCGGCCGCCGTGCGGGCGGCCGGCAACGGGCTGCGGGTGGGGGTGCTGACCAAGGGCGAGCTGCCCCAGGCCACCACCCGCTGGGCGCAGGGCGGGGTGGCCGCGGTGCTGGGTGGCGACCCCGACTCGACCGACGTCCACCTGGCCGACACGCTGGCCGCCGGCGCCGGCCTGTGCGACCCCGACGCGGTGCGGGTGCTGGTCGACGAGGGGCCGGCCCGGGTCAACGAGCTGATCGCCCTGGGGGCCATCTTCGACCGCGACGCGGCCGGCGAGCTGCTGCTGGCCAGAGAGGGCGGCCACAGCCACGCCCGGGTGGTCCACGCCGGCGGCGCGGCCACGGGGGTCGAGGTCGAGCGGGCCCTGGTGGCCGCCGTCCAGCGCACCGCCGCCGCGCTGTACGAGCACTGGTTCGCCCTCGACCTGGTGGTCGACGGGGGCCGGTGCGCCGGCGTGACGGCGCTCACGCCCGGCGGCGAGCAGGCCGAGGTCCGGGCCCACCACGTGCTCCTGGCCACCGGCGGCGCCGGCCAGATGTTCGCCGTGACCACCAATCCGGCCGAGTCGACCGGTGACGGCATCGCCATGGCCCTGCGGGCCGGGGTCGCGGTGGCCGACCTCGAGTTCGTGCAGTTCCACCCGACCGCGCTGCACCACCCGGCCATGCCCCGGCCGCTGCTCTCCGAGGCGCTGCGGGGCCACGGCGCCCTGCTGCGCGACGCGGCCGGCGAGCGGTTCGTCGACGAGCTGCTGCCCCGGGACAAGGTCAGCCAGGCGATCATGGCCCGGCTGGCCGACCAGGACATCGACCACGTGTGGCTCGACGCCACCGGCCTCGAGCGGTTCGCCGAGCGGTTCCCGACCATCAACGCCGCGCTGGCGGCGGTCGGCCTCGACCCGGCGACCGACTGGCTGCCGGTGGCCCCCGCCGCCCACTACCTGTGCGGCGGCGTGGTGGCCGACCTGCGGGGCGCGACGTCGCTGCCGGCACTGTGGGTGGCGGGCGAGGTCGCCTGCAACGGCGTCCACGGGGCCAACCGGCTGGCGTCGAACTCGCTGCTGGACGGCATGGTGTTCGGCCCCCGGGTGGTCGAGTCGGTCAGCGACCTCGGGGCGGCAGCCGGCGGCCCCGAGCCCACGGGCGCGATGCGCTGCGTCCTGGCAGACCCCCTGGCGGGCCCCGCGACCGACCCGGCAGGCGGCGCCGTCCCCGGCCGCCGCCTCGCCCCGGTGGCGCCCCCCTCACCCAACGGCGACGGGGCGCCCGCCGGCGCCGCGGCGCCGACCATGGCCGCCGCCCGCACGACCCTGCAGCGGGCGATGACCGCCCACGCGGGCGTCCTGCGCTCGGCGGCATCCCTCGCGGCCGCCTCCGGTGCCGCCGCCACGGCCGCTGGGGCGGCCGGCACGGCGACCGACACCACCACGGCCGCCGCCGCCGAGCTGCGCAACCTGGCCACGGTGGCCGCCACCCTGGTGGCGGGGGCCCGGGCCCGCGCCGAGAGCCGCGGCGCCCACGCCCGCACAGACCACCCGGCCACCGCCCCGGACCAGCGCGTCCGCTACGTCATCGGCGGCTGACCCCGCCGGTCGGGCGCGGGGGTCGACCGGCGCTACGGTCGTCGGCCACATGGACGTCCACCTCGTCGACGGCACATACGAGCTGTTCCGCTACCACTTCGCCCCCAACAACCGCGATCCCCACCGGGGCGCCACGGTCGGGGTGGTGGCGACGCTGCTGCAGCTGGTGGCCGACGGCGCCACCCACATCGGGGTGGCGACCGACCACATCATCGAGTCGTTCCGCAACGACCTGTGGCCCGGCTACAAGTCGTCGGCGGGCATGCCCCGCGAGCTGCTCGCCCAGTTCCCGGTGGTCGAGGAGGCGATGGCGGCGGCCGGGTTCGTGGTGTGGCCGCAGGTGACCCACGAGGCCGACGACGCCATGGCCTCGGCGGCGGTCATGGCCGCCGCGGACGACCGGGTCGAGCGGGTGGTCATCTGCACGCCCGACAAGGACCTGGGCCAGTGCGTCGGTGGCAAGGTCGTGCAGCTGGACCGGCGCAAGGGCGTGTACTTCGACGCCGCCGGGGTCGAGGAGCGGCTGGGGGTGCCGCCGGCGTCGATCCCCGACCTGCTCGCGCTGGTCGGCGACTCGGCCGACGGGTTCCCCGGGCTGCCGGGCTGGGGATCCAAGTCGGCGGCGGCCGTGCTGCGGCGCTGGGGGCACCTCGAGGACATCCCCGGCGACCCGGTGACCTGGGACGCCGGCGTGCGGGGGGCGGCCAAGCTCAACGCCACGCTGCGCGAGCAGTTCGAGCTGGCGCTGCTGTTCCGCCGCATCGCCACGGTCGAGACCGACGCCCCGGTGAGCGCCGGCGTGGACGAGCTGCGCTGGACCGGCCCGCCAGATCCCGCGGCGTTCGCGAAGCTGGCCGACGAGCTGGGGGCCCCCGGCCTCGTCGGCCGGGTGCGCTCGCTCACCAGGTCCTGAGCCCGACCGCCCGGCCGGCGCGGTCAGCCGTTCTTGGGCAGGTCCTTGAACGGGGTGTTCTTGTCGAAGCCCGGCTCCTTGGGCAGGCCGAGCACCCGCTCGCCGATGATGTTGCGCTGCACCTGGTCGGTGCCGCCGTAGATCGGCGGGCCCTGGGCGAACAGCGCCATCTCGGTGATGCCCGACAGGAAGGGCATGCCGGTGGCCTCGTCGAGCAGCTTGCGGTTCTCGGGGTCGTAGGCGTGGAGCATGCCGTAGCCGCCGGCGATCTCGAGGCCGAGGTCGCGGGACAGCCGCACGGTCTGGCTCATCGACAGCTTCGCGATGTTGGGCAGGCCGGGGATGTCCTTGCCGGCCTGCATGGCGGCCTTGAGGCGCAGGTTGTTGAACCGGGCCAGCTCGCCGATGGTGTGGAGCTGCATCAGCTTCTGGCGGAGCGCCGGCTCGCTGGCCTTGCCGTTGCTCTTGGCCATCTGGATGAGGCCCTTGGCCGAGGCGCCGAACAGCGTGCCCCCACCGCCGCCCCGCCGGCCGCCGCTGGCGACGAAGTCGCCGGCCCGCCGGTCGAGGTCGCCGGCGATGGTGCCGGGGCTGGCCAGCGAGGCCGCCGCCGAGCCGCCGCCGGCGCCGAGGCTGGACCGCTCGAACATCAGCGTGGTGTTGGCCACACGCCAGCCGTTGTTCAGCCCGCCGATGGCCGAGTCGTCGCGGACCCGGGCGTCGGACAGGAAGACCTCGTTGAACAGCGCGCGGCCGGTCATCTCCCGCAGCGGGCGGACATCGACACCGGGCTGATGCATGTCGATGACGAAGTAGGTGATGCCGGCGTGCTTGGGCTGGTCGGGGTCGGTGCGGGCGATGAGCATGCCGAGGTCGGCGACCTGGCCGCCCGAGGTCCACACCTTCTGGCCGTTGACGATCCACTCCTCGCCGTCCTTGATGGCCTTGGTCTGGAGGCCGGCGAGGTCGGAGCCGGCGGCCGGCTCGCTGAACAGCTGGCACCAGGCCCTCTGCCCGGTGACGATGTCCCGCAGGTAGCGGGTCTTCTGGTCGTCGTCGCCGTGGACGGCGATGGTCGGGCCGGCGAGCATGAGCCCGAGGCCGCCGGGTGCCGGCAGCGCCCCGAAGTCGGCGATGGCCTGCTGCACCCGGACGCCGTCGGCCCGGGACAGGTCCTTGCCGAACCAGGCGCTCGGCCAGGTGGGCACGCCCCACCCCGAGGTCCCGAGCCGCTCCCACCAGTCGGCGACGGTGAGATCGGGGTCCCAGTTGTCGGCCAGCCACTCCTTGACCTCGGCGACGACGTCGCTCGTGGTGGTCCGATCGGCAGTGTCGGTCATGGGGGAAACCTCGCGCGTGGTCGATCGACGGGGACTGCACCCGGCGGCTCCAGCGCAGCACGTCTTGACCAGCGGGTCAAGTTTGCCGTGGCGGACCGCCTCGCCTCTGGGATCTGTCGATCACTTTCATTATATGTTGACATCCCTGATTGCCGCACGTAGCGTGTTGCGAGCACCAAGGGAGCCGGCCCTGACCCGGGTTCAAGGCCGATGGTGACGTGAGTAGGTTGGTGGAGGCACGAGGCCGCTGAGGGAGATGCAGTGACAACGCTCGATCAGACGGACAGGCGTGGCGACGACGGCGAGTCCGCACGGCCGGCGGTCCCCGGCGCACTCCGGGCCGCGGCGGTGGCGTCGTTGGGTGCGGGGGCGATCCATGCGACGGCGGCGGGGTCGCACGGGGACCACCGGTCGGTGGTCGTGGTGTTCGCGGTGATGGCGGCGGCGCAGATCGGGTGGGGGGCGTTGGCGTTGGTGTGGTCGGGCCGGTGGGTGGGCCTGGCGGCTGTGGTGGTGAACGGGGCGGCGGTCGGCGGCTGGCTGATGGCCAAGACGTCGGGGATCGGCTTCGTGTCGGGGTTGGAGGCGGCGGATGGTCCCGAGTTCGCCGACTCGTTGGCCGCTGGCCTGGCCGCCGTGGCGGTGGTGGGCGCGGTGGCGGCGTTGGCGACGCGGGGGTCGTGGGTGGCGTGCCCCCATCCGGCGTTGGTCGGGGTGGCGGGAGCGGCGGCGTTGGCGCTGGCGGTGCCGGGGATGGTGTCGGCGGGGGGTCACAGCCACGAGGGTGGCCATGGGCACGACGCGGGTCACGACATGGCGGCGATGGAGGGGATGGATCACTCCCATGCGGAGGCGGTGTCGGTGGCGCGGCCGTACACGGCGACGTTGCCGGTGGATCTGGGGGGTGTGGCCGGGGTGACGGCCGAGCAGCAGCAGGCGGCCGAGGACGTCGTGACCCGCACCATCGAGAAGCTTCCCCAGTTCTCCGACTGGACCACGCTCGAGCAGCGCGGCTGGTACTCGATCCACGACGCGTTCGGTCCCGAGAGCTACGAGCACTTCGTCAACTGGCCGCTGCTCGAGGACGGCAAGCTCCTCGACCCCGACCAGCCCGAGACGCTGGTGTTCCAGAACCACGCCGACGGGTCCAAGACGCTCGTCGCCGCGATGTACCAGACCTCGCGCAGCGTGGCCCTCGAGGACGTGCCCGATGTCGGCGGGAAGCTGATGCAGTGGCACATCCACAACGACCTCTGCTTCGCGGGCGAGGAGAACAAGTGGCGGGTCGCGGGGCTGGCGCCGCCGCCGCAGGAGTGCCGGGCCGGCACGTTCAAGCTCACGCCGCCGGCCCCGATGATCCACGTCTGGATCGTGCCCAACGAGTGCGGCCCGTTCGCCGCGCTCGACGGGATCGGCGCCGGCCAGATCGCCGCCGGTGAGCAGCGGCTCTGCGACCACGCCCACGGGTCCCCCGGGTAACCGGCGCGCTCCTCACCGTTCGGCCTCCTTGACAACTGTCCGCTGTTGACAGATGTCACAGAGAATTCGCCGCTACTGCGCGACACGACACCACTACGCCGCGCGATGATCTGAGCGGTTGCTGGGGGAGGCCGACAGCCAGTCAGTCGGAGCCGGTCGGTCGCGCGCGTGCGGTCACCGGCGCGCTTGCTGACCCCGGCGCGCCCGGTCGCGGTGGGGGCGGCACATATTGCGAAGGGGAACGCCCGTGCATCGCATACCGATCCGGATGAAGCTGGCTGCCGCCCTGGCCGTGCCGTTGCTGGCCCTGTTCGTCAGAACCGGCGTCGAGGTCGCCGACCGGGCCCGCGAGGTCGCCGAGCTCCGCAGCCAGGCCGCCCTGGCCCGGGCCGCCGTGGGCCCCGGCGGCCTGATCAACCGGCTGCAGGACGAAAGCACCTGGACCGTCATCGACCTCACGGGTGCCACCGGCGGCGGCGTCCATGCCCCGGTGGAGAGCTACGAGGCGACGCGCCGCGCCACCGACGAGGCGCTGGCGGGGCTCCGGGCCGAGGTCGAGTCGGGCGGCGAGGCCGTGGCGGCCGCCTACGCCCGGGCGCTCGACGGCCTGGCCGAGATCA
>DASXRH010000090.1:0-2278 GCA_036506715.1 Acidimicrobiales bacterium | reverse complement strand
GGGTTCGTCCACTCGACCTGGACCGCCCGGCGCCAGGGCACCGCGTCGACCGGCTCGGCCGTGCGCGCCGGGTTCAAGTCGACGCCGACGGCCGGCTGCCGGGCCGTGGCCCTCACCCCCGGCACCGCCGACCCGGCGGCGCTGGTGGCCGGGGTCGACCAGGGCATCCTGGTCCAGGAGGTGTCGGGCCTTCACTCGGGGGTCAACCCGGTGTCGGGCGACCTGTCGACCGGGGCCGAGGGCCTGCGCATCCGGGGCGGCGAGCTGGCCGAGCCGTTGCGCGAGTTCACGATCGCCTCGACGCTCCAGCGGCTGCTGCACGACGTGGTGGCGGTGGGGGCCGACCTCACCTGGCTGCCGATGACCGCGGCCGGGCTGACGCTGGTGGTGGGCGACGTGGCGGTGTCGGGGTCGTGAGCCAGCCCAGCGAGGGCGAGCTGCTGGCCCTGGCCGAGAAGGTGGCCGGCGAGGCGGCCGGCGGCGAGCAGGTCGAGGCGTTCGTGTCCAGCGGCACGTCGACCAGCGTCCGGGTCCACGACGGCGACATCGAGTCGCTGACCCAGGCCACGTCGGCCGGCATCGGCGTGCGGGTCGTGCGCGACGGCCGCCAGGGGTTCGCCTACGCCGGCTCGCTCGACCCGGCGGTGATCGCCGAGGTGCTGGCCGAGGCCCGCGACAACGCCGCCTATGCCCAGGCCGAGGAGTGGGTGGGCCTGGCCGAGCCCGACGGCGTGGCGCCGCCCACGCTCGACCTGTGGCGCGACGATCTGGCCGCCATGCCCACCGAGGCCAAGGTGGCGCTGGCCGTCGACCTCGAGCGCCAGGTCCGGGCCCGCGACCCCCGCATCACCGGGGTGCGGGTGTCGGCCTGGGGCGACGGCTCGGGGGTGGGGGCGGTGGCCACGTCGACGGGCATCGCCGTCACGGGCCGGGGGACGCACTGCCACCTGTCGGCCCAGGCGCTGGCGGCCGACGGCGACGAGACCACCACCGGCTACGGCGTGTCCGTGGGCCGGGCCGTCGGCGACGTCGACCTCGACGAGGCCGCCGCCGAGGCGGTCGACAAGGCCACCCGCCTGCTGGGCGCCATCCAGCCGGCCAGCGGGCTGGTGACGCTGGTGCTCGAGCCGCGGATGGCGGCCGCGATCCTCGGCATCGTCTCCGCGATGCTCAACGGCGAGTCGGTGCTGAAGGGCCGGTCGCCGTTCGCCGACCGGGTCGGCGAGGTCATCGCCTCGCCGCTGGTGACGCTGGTGGACGACCCCACCGACCCGCTGTCGCTGGGCGCCGACACCCACGACGGCGAGGGCCTGGCCACCCGGCGCATCCCGCTCCTCGAGGCGGGCGTGCTCGGCGGCTTCCTCCACAACACCATGACCGGCCGGCGCGCCGGCGTGCCGTCCACCGCCTCGGCGGTGCGGAGCTTCCGGTCCACGCCGGGCGTCGGCGCCCAGGCGCTGGCCGTCACCCCGGGCGCCGGCACCCTCGACGATCTCGTGGCCGGTGTCGACCGCGGCGTGCTCGTCCAGTCGATGACCGGCCTGCACTCGGGGGTGAACCCGGTGTCGGGCGACTTCTCGGTGGGCGTCGAGGGCCTGATGGTCCGCGGGGGCGCCCGGGCCGAGCCGATCCGCGAGGCCACGGTGGCCTCGACCCTGCAGCGCCTGCTGCTCGACGTGGCCGCCGTTGGCGGCGAGCGCGAGTGGACACCGGGCGGCACGGGCGCGTCGGCGCTCGTGATCCCGGGCGTCACCCTCAGCGGCGTCTGACCTCCGCGGCGCGTTCGGGTTGCGCCGATGGTGGCCCGTCGGTGACCATCGGGGATTCCGCGGCGGCGGGACGCGCCGCATCGACCGTTAGCGACAGGGACCGTGTCGATCGTTCACGCCATCATCCTGGGCATCACCCAGGGGCTATCGGAGTACCTCCCGATCTCGTCGTCGGGCCACCTCATCCTGGTGCCCTGGCTGTTCGGTTGGGACGACTTCGCCGGCAACCAGTCGCTGGAGAAGACGTTCGACGTGGCCCTCCACCTGGGCACGCTGGTGGGGGCGGTGGCGTACTTCCGCCACGACATCGTGCGGCTGACCCACGCCGCGTTCACCAAGCCCAAGTCGTCGGACGGCCGGTTGGGCTGGCTGGTCCTCGTGTCGTCGGTGCCGGCGGCGATCACCGGCGCCCTGCTGTCGGACGTGATCGAGCGCAACACCGACCAGATCTGGCTCATCGGCATGATGATGATCCTCGGGGCCCTGCTGCTGGCCCTGGCCGACGGCAC
>DASXRH010000089.1:0-3974 GCA_036506715.1 Acidimicrobiales bacterium | reverse complement strand
GTACAAGGACGTCACGGCGCCGGCCGGCGGCACGCTGGCCGTCGTGAACAGCTCGGGGGGCGATCACACGTTCACGGCCGACGACGAGTCCGCCGGCTTCGACGTCCCCGTCCCCGACGGCAAGACCGTCACCGTCGACGTCCCCGCCGAGGCCGGCAAGTACGGCTTCCACTGCGAGATCCACCCCAACATGAAGGCCACGCTGACGGCGCAGTAGTCACCGCGCGCCCGCAGGTGCCCGTGGGTCCGCTGACCTACGACGACGTGCAGCAGTTCCCCGACGACGGCCTCCGTTACGAGCTCGTCGACGGGGAGCTGCTCGTGTCGCCATCGCCAGGCATCGCCCACCAGCGGTGCGTCACCCGACTCGTCGGCCTCCTCCTGGCCGCCGTGCCCGCCGAGCTCGAGGTCATCGTCGGCCCGTACGACTGGTACGTCCGGCCGACGACCTACTTCGAGCCCGACCTCCTCGTCGTGCGGCGCGACGCCCGTCTCGGCGAGCGGCGCACGCTCGACCCGCCGGTGTTGGCGGTCGAGGTGCTGTCGCCATCGACCCGGCTGCGCGACCTCGGGCTCAAGCGCCGGGCCTACGAGGATGCCGGGCTGCCGTGGCACTGGGTCGTCGACCCCGACGATCCCGCCCTCGCCGTCCACGAGCTGGTCGACGGGCGGTTCGTCGAGCGGGCTGCCGCCCGCGGCGACGAGTCCTACCGGGGCGATCGGCCGTTCCCGGTCGAGGTGGTGCCCGCGGGCCTCACGGCCTGAGACCGGTCAGGCCGGGACGGGTTCGGGCACCAGGCGGGCGATGGCGGCCACCGAGCGGTAGGCGGCCTCGGCCGGGCCCAACTCGTCGTCGCGCAGCTGGTTGGCCATGATGCGCAGCACCCACTCCATCAGCGACCGCGACCGCATGCCCACCCGGGTCAGCTCGCGCATGAGCAGCGGCTGGCCGATGATCTTGGCGAAGTGGCGGGCGACCTTGAAGTACAGGCCGTACTCGGCGTCGAGCAGCGTGCCGTAGCGGGCCAGGGGCTGGGCGGTGCCGGTGGCCAGGGCCTCGTCGACCAGCTCGGCGGCCATGCGGGCCGTCTCGTAGGCGTAGTCGATGCCCTCGCCGTTGAACGGGTTGATCGACCCGGCGGCGTCGCCCACCAGCAGCCAGTTGGGGCCGACCTTGGGGTTGACGGACCCGGCCATCGGCAGCCGGCCGCCGGTGGGCGGCGCCAGCATGGCCTCGGGGTCGATGCCCCAGCGCTCGGGGGCGGTGGCCGCCCACTCGTGCATGAGGTGGGTGGTGTTGACGTCCTTGTAGCCCTTGAACGTGGACAGCAGCCCGATGCCCACGTTGATGGTCCCGTCGCCCAGCGGGAAGATCCACCCGTAGCCGGGCATGCTCTGGCCGGCCCGGTCGTGGACGTCGAGGCACGACTCGATCCACGGGTCGGCCGAGATCGGGCTCTCGAAGTAGCCGCGGATGGCGATGCCCTGGGGGTAGGCCTTGTTGCGGCTGGCCCCCAGCGCCCGGCCGAAGCGGGACAGCGAGCCGTCGGCCACGATGATGTAGCGGGCCCGGATCTCGCGGGTGGCGCCGGACGCCTTGTCCTTGACCACGGCCCCGGTCACCAGGCCGTCGTGGGTGAGCGGGCGCACCGCCTCGGTCGAGGCCAGCACGGTCGCGCCGGCCCCGGCGGCGTGGTCGGCCACCATCCGATCGAGGTCGCGGCGACGGACGACGTAGCCGTAGTCGGGGAACACCGGGTGCTGCGGCCATGCCAGCTCGAGCGTGATGCCGTGGGCCACGGCCCGCAGCCCGTCGTGGCGGTGGTGGCCGGCGGCGATGGCGGGCTCGAGCCCCATCTCGCGGATCTGGTGGACCGCCCGGGGGGTCAGGCCGTCGCCGCAGGTCTTGTCTCGGGGGAACGCCTTGCGCTCGAGGACGCACACGTCGCGGCCGGCCTTGGCCAGCCAGAACCCGGCGGCGCTGCCCGCGGGGCCGCCGCCGATGACGAGGACGTCGTGCCGGTCGCTGGGCATGGCGAGGAGCCTACGGCCACGAGGTCGGCGGGCCTCATCGCGCCCGAGGGGTGGTGGCTCAGCCGCCCAGGTCGGCGTCGGTCACGCCCGCGGCCTCGGACAGCGGACCGAGGCCCACGTCGACCAGGGTCTTCTCGCCCCGGGCCACGGCGTAGATGTCCTCGTTGTCGGGGTTCTCCTCGGTCACGTCCTCGCCGGAGAGCTCGCGCTCGTGCAGGACGACCTCGGCGATCTGCTGGTCGGACAGCGTGTCCCACGAGGGCATCTGGCCGACCCCGCCGACCGGCTTGTTGGTGGCGCCGTAGGTGGCTGCCGGCCAGCCGGCCGACCCGAGCCGCACCCAGGCGGCGTGGTCGCGCCAGTCGGGCCAGGTGGCGAGCACGGCCCCGTCGGCCAGCGCGGGGGCGCTCACACCGCCACCGGTGGCGCCGTGGCACGAGGCGCAGTTGGCGGTGTACACCTGGGTCCCCAGCACCAGCGGGTCGTCCTCGCCGGCGGGCGGCGGCTCGAGGGTACGGACGTAGACGTAGCCCCAGAGCGGCAGGGCCAGCAGCACCGGCATCGCCCAGTAGGGGATGCGCTTGCGGCGCCGGGCCGCCTGGATGTAGGCGGGCTCGGGCGCGACCACCGCGGGCTCGACCGGCGCGGGCGCGGCGGGGGTCGTCGCCGGGGTGGCGGCCGCCGTGGCCGGCACCGGCGCCTCCGCCGCGGCCGGCGCGTCGCCCCCACCCTCGGCGGGCGCGTCGCCGCCACCCAGGCCCAGGGCGGCACGGCGCTCGCGGGAGCGCTTCAGAAGGTGCTCGGGGATCTCGGTCAACGCAAGCCTCCGCGGACGGACTCCGCGGTCACTCTATTCACGTCCCTGCGGCCACCACCAAGCCCGCCGCCCGGCCCGCGCCCGCCTCGTGCGCCGCCTCCCGGCCACCGCCGGGAGCAGCACGGCGACGGCCCGGGACCACCCCCGACACCAATGTGAACGGCTCGACAGCCCCGTGCTAAACCTGCCGAGGTCGCCGGCCCCCGCCAGCGGTAATGTTTAATGTGAGCGATTTCACGAGGAGTCGCGAACCTTGGTCGCCTTCATCTGCACCCTCATAGTCGGGTTCTCCGGCGTCGCTGCGGTGCTGATCTACAGCCGGCGTCGCCCGGTTGGCGCGCCCCTGTCCTGGGGCCAGGCCATGGCTGCCGGGGTCTTCACCATGTTCATGTTCCTGTGGTGGTACGGCGTGATCCCCCACCAGTGGCTGGTGTGGGGCGACGGCCAGCTCAACTGGCGCACCGACCGGCTGCTGCTGCGCCCCACGGGCATCCAGCCCATCACCGTCACCTACCAGACGCTGCGGGACCTCATCGCCGTGCTGCTGTACGGGCTGGGGCTGACGCTGCACATCACCTTGTGGGCGATGTGGAACGACCGGGGCAAGCGCAAGCCGGCCGAGGTGCCTGCCTCCCGCTACGGCCGCCCGCTGGTCCGGAAGGGATGACGTGGCCAAGAACGATGCCAACCCGCCGATGCCCGAGTTCCGGGACGACTACGTCCTCCAGGAGGTCGACGCCGCCTGGCTCGCCAAGGCGGTCAAGCCCAAGCAGTTCATCCACATCGACCAGTCCGAGTGCATCATGTGCGAGGGCTGCGTCGACATCTGCCCGTGGAAGTGCATCCACATGGTGTCCCCGACGGCCATCGACGAGGCCATCGGGGTCGACCAGCCCGGGGTCGACCCGTCCGACCACGTCATCTTCACCATCGACGACGACGTGTGCACCCGCTGTGCCTTGTGCGTCGACCGGTGCCCGACGGGTGTGATCATCCTCGGCAAGGTGGGCGACCCGACGGCGGCCGGCGACGTCCACCAGCGCACCAACACCTACGGCTACGGCTACGGCATGCGGCTCGGATGACGACGGTGCGCCTGCCCACCCTCGACCCCCGACCGACC
>DASXRH010000088.1:0-5847 GCA_036506715.1 Acidimicrobiales bacterium | reverse complement strand
ATGCGACACTGTACATGGATATAGTTGCCATGTACATTATTTGTTCCCGGGGCGGCCGCTACGAGGTCGATCGCCCGATCAGGTGGACCGGTATCCTGACCGACGGTCAAGCGGCTCGGGCTAGGGTGAGCCCGTGATCGTCGACACCCCTTCCGGCCGGATCCAGGGCCTCGAGAAGCACGGCGTGCGCCAGTTCCGCGGCATCCCCTTCGCCCGGGCCGAGCGGTTCCGGGCGCCCGAACGGGTGGCGCCCTGGGCCGACGTGCACGACGGCACCACCTTCGGACCGGTGGCGCCCCAGAACCCGTCGCCCACCGAGGCGCTCTACGGCGGCCGGCCCTCGGCCTGGGACGAGGACTGCCTGGTCCTCAACGTGTTCACGCCCGATGGCGACCTCGACGCCGCCCGCCCGGTCATGGTGTGGATCCACGGCGGTGGCTTCACCGGCGGGTCCGGCCGCATCCCCTGGTACGACGGCACCCGGCTGGCCGCCGGCCAGGACGTCGTGGTGGTCACCATCAACTACCGGCTCGGCGCCCTCGGCTTCCTGCATCTCGCCCACCTCGACCCCGCCTTCGCCGGGTCGGGGGCCAACGGCATCCGCGACCAGGTCATGGCGCTCGAGTGGGTGCGCGACAACGTCGCCGCGCTCGGCGGCGACCCGGGCAACGTCACCGTGTTCGGCGAGTCGGCCGGAGGCATGAGCATCGGCACGCTGATGGGCACGCCGGCGGCCGCCGGGCTGTTCCGCGGCGCCATCGCCCAGAGCGGGGCCTGCGCCCACGTCCACGACCCCGATGTCGGGGCCTGGGTGACCGACCGCCTGCTCGCCGCGCTCGACCTCGGCCCCGCCGCCGTCGACGGCCTGCTGTCCGCTCCGGTCGACGCGATCCTCGCCGCCCAGCTGGCCGTCGACGACAGTGCCCAGGGGGCCAAACGGTCCGCCGAGGGGCCGCCCGTCGGCCGCCTGACGTTCCAGCCGGTGGTCGACGGCACCGTGCTGCCCCGGCCCCCGCTGGAGACCGTCCGCGCCGGCAGCGCCGCCGGGGTCCACCTCGTCACCGGCTCCACGGCCGACGAGTGGAACCTCTTCCACCTCCGCTCCCGGGTCGCCGGCAGCCTCACGCCCGAGCAGGCCCGGCGCCGGCTGGGCGGCGTCGCCGGCGACCGGGTCGACGACGTCCTCGACGCCTACCGCGCCGCCCGCCCGGACGCCGACCCCGACGGCCTGGTGTGCGCGGTCATGACCGACGAGGTGTTCCGCATCCCCGCGGTACGGCTGGCCGAGGCCCACCTCCCCCACGCCCCCCGGGTGTCGATGTACCGCTTCGACCACGCCTCCCCCACCTTCGGCGCGTGCCACGGCATCGACGTGCCCTTCGTGTTCGACAACCTCGAGCGCGGCGGCGTCGAGGTCCTGCTCGGCGGGCTCGACGACCGCACCCGGCGGCTGGCCGCCAACACCGCCGCCGCCTGGGCCGGCGCCGCCCGCACCGGCAGCCCCGCCCACGGCGGGCTGGCGTGGCCGGCCTACGAGGCCGGCGATCGCCTGACCCTCCGCCTCGACCGCGAGCCCGGGGTGGTGGCCGATCCCGACGCCGACATCCGCAGGCTGTGGGAGGAGCTGGCCCCGGTGGCCGGGGCGGCCCGGCCGTAGACTGAGCCCGCCGAACGATCCGGGGAGCCCACGATGTCCGACCGCACGCCCCACCTCTTCCCCCAGTTCTCGTCGCCCGACGAGGCCCGCACCCACATGAAGCAGCGGATGGCGGCCGCCTTCCGGCTGTTCGACCGGTTCGGGTTCAACGAGGGCGTGGCCGGCCACCTCACCGGGCGCGACCCCGAGCACCCCGAGCTGTTCTGGGTCAACCCGTTCGGCCTCAGCTTCGGGCTCATCCGGGCCTCCGACCTCATCCTCGTCGACCACGACGGCAAGGTCGTCGAGGGCGACTGGCCGGTGAACACGGCGGCGTTCGCCATCCACAGCCAGATCCACGCCGCCCGGCCCGACGTGCAGGCCGCCGCCCACACCCACTCCCCCTACGGGCGGGCCTTCTCGACCCTGGGCCGCACGCTGGCCCCCCTGACCCAGGACTCGTGCGCGTTCTACGGCGACCACGCCCTGTTCGACGACTTCACCGGCGTGGTCCTCGACGTCGAGGAGGGCAAGCGCATCGCCCACGCCCTGGCCGGCAACAAGGCGGCCATCCTCCGCAACCACGGTCTGCTCACCGTCGGCCACACGGTCGACGAGGCCGCCTGGTGGTTCATCACGATGGAGCGCACCTGCCAGGTCCAGTTGCTGGCCGAAGCGGCCGGCGACCCCATCGCCATCGACGACGAGTGCGCGGCGCTGACCCAGACCCAGGTCGGCAGCCACGCGGCCGGGTGGTTCAGCTTCCAGCCCCTCTACGACAAGATCGTCGCCGACCAACCCGACCTGCTCGATTGAGCCCGCACCGCCGCGAGGCCACCCCGTGGCCGACGTGACCCCGATCGGCACCAAGCTCCACGACAAGCGCGAGCAGGTGCTGCGCGCCCTGCTGGCCGCGCAGAACGCCAACGACGACGACGCCGCCCTGCGCTGCTTCGCCCACCCCCGCTACGAGCTGATCGGCAACCAGCACGTCTACGACGGCGCCGACCAGGTCCGCCACTACTACGAGGTGGCGCGGCGCTACTTCCCCGACCTGCGCTTCGAGGTGATCGAAGTCCACCATGGCGACGACGCCGTGATCTGCGAGGTGTGGATGTCGGGCACCCACCTGGGCTCGGGGCCCGAGTTCGAGGCCACGGGCCGCGGCTTCCGGTGCCGGACCGCCATCATCTTCGGCTTCCAGGGCGAGCAGCTGGTGGGCGCCCGCGTCTACTACGACACGGGCACCATCGCCCGCCAGCTGGCCTAAATCATGTGAACGAGGGCCGGAGGGGCAGGCCCGACACGCCGTCGTCGGTGGTCGCCGTGGCCAGGATCTGGTGGATCTGGTTGCGGCCCGCCTCGAAGTTGATGGCCGACCCGGCCATGTAGAGCTGCCACACCCGGGCCCGGCCCTGGCCGACCTCGTCCACCGCCTCGTTCCAGGCGGCCTCGAGGTTGCCCACCCACCGCCGCAGCGTGAGGGCGTAGTGCTCGCGCAGCGACTCCATGTGGCGCGCCTCGAACCCGGCCTTCTGCATGACCGACACCACCCGGCCCACCTCGTGGAGCTCGCCGTCGGGGAACACGTAGCGGTTCGCGAAGCTGCGCCGCGGCAGCGCCACCCCCTGGCCCGGCGGGCGGCTGATGCCGTGGTTGAGGAGGCGCCCACCGGGGCGCACCAGCGCCCGCAGCCGCTCGAAGTACTCGGCCAGCCGCGCCTCGCCCACGTGCTCGAACATGCCGATCGAGCTGATGGCGTCGTAGGGCCCGTCCACCACCTCGCGGTAGTCCTGGAGGCGGATCTCGATCTGGTCGGACAGGCCCGCCTCGCCCACCCGCTTCTCGGCCAGCTCGGCCTGGCGGGCCGAGATCGTCACGCCCACGGCCCGCACGCCGTGGTGGCGCGCGGCGTGCAGGACCATCCCGCCCCAGCCGCAGCCGACGTCCAGCAGGCGCATGCCCCGCTCGAGCCCCAGCTTGCGTGAGATGAGCTCGTACTTGTTGTGCTGGGCCTGCTCCAGCGTGGCGGACGGGTCGTGCCACACCGCGCACGAGTAGGTCAGGCTCGGGCCCAGCACCAGCCCGTAGAAGGCATTGGACACGTCGTAGTGGTGGCTGATGGCCGCCGCGTCCCGGGCCCGGCTGTGGCGCCGGCCGTGGAGGTGGGCCTCCTCGGGCGGCGGCGTGACCCGGTGGACCTGGCGCCAGCCGCCCAGCTCGCCGACCAGCCGCATCATGGTGCGGGGCTTGAGGCGCACGTCGGGCATGCGGTCGCGCAGCGCCAGCAGGTCCCAGATCGAGCCTTCGACGTCGATGTCGCCCGCCACGTAGGCCCGGGCGATGCCCAGCTCGCCGGGGGCGGTGACCACCCGGCGGAGTGCGTCCGCCGACCGCACGACCAGCCGGGTGGCGGCGTCCTCCGGACCCGTGCGGCTGCCGTCGTAGGCCTCGATGGCCACGGGCAGGTCGCCCCCGAGAGCCTCGTCGATCAACGGTGCCAGCGCCATCGCGAACCCCTTCCAAGGTGGGTGTCGTCAAGAGGTTACGGCGTCGACCATCAGGTCGGCAGCTTGTAGAACGGGGTCCTCACCACCCGGGCCGGTACGGCGGTGCCCCGGATGTCGACGGTCACCTCGGTCCCCTCCCCCATCTCGGGCGGCAGGAAGGCCAGCGCGATCCCCCGCCCGAGCGTGGGCGAGAAGTTGCCGCTGGTGACCACCCCGACCGGCTCGCCGCCCGCCAGCACCGCGTAGTCGGCCCGGGGCGGGCGGCGGCCCTCGACCTCGAGCCCGCGCAGGCGGCGGGTCACGCCCCGCTCGCGCTCGGCGGCGAGGGCGTCGTGGCCCCGGAACCCGCCCTTGCCCCACGCCACCACCCACCCGAGCCCGGCCTGCAGCGGCGTGATGCCGGGGCCGAGCTCGTGGCCGTGCAGCGGGAGCCCGGCCTCGAGCCGCAGCGTGTCGCGGGCGCCCAGCCCGGCCGGCGCGACCCCGGCGGCCACCACCGCGTCCCACACCGCCCCGGCGGCCGCGGCCGGCACCGCCAGCTCGACCCCGTCCTCGCCCGTGTAGCCCGTGCCCGCCACCACGCACGGCGTGCCGGCCACGTCGACCTCCGCCACGTCCCGGCGGGCCACCGCCGCTGCCGCGGGGCTGACCGCGGCCAGGCGGGCCCTGGCCTGCGGGCCCTGGACGGCGATGACCGCCCGCTCCCCCGTCACGTCGTCGCCGCCGATGGCGTCCCGGACGCGGTCTGTGTTCGAGGCGTTGGGCATCACGTCGAAGCGGCCGTCGGCCACCCACCACACGATGATGTCGTCCAGCACGGAGGCGTCGTCGGGGTCGAGCAGGTGGGTGTACTGGGTGCGCCCGGGGGCGATCTTGCCCAGGTCGGCGGTGAGCGTGGACTGGAGCCGGTCGAAGGCGTCGGCCCCCGTGACCCGCACGGTGCCCAGGTGGCTCACGTCGAACGCCGCCGCCCCGGAGCGGCAGGCCCGGTGCTCGGCCAGGGTGCCCGACGGGTACTGGATCGGCATCTCCCAGCCCCCGAAGGAGGCCAGCTTGGCCCCGAGGGCCCGGTGGCGGTCGTCGAGCGGAGAGGTCCGGAGCGTCACCCGCGGGAGGCTAGTGGGGTCGCTCGCGACCCCACTCGTGCCGACCGCGCGGCGGCGGCCCGCCCGGTCGCCCCCTCGCCCCCGCCACCGGCGGAGGGGGCCTGCTCAGAAGGGAAGAGCTCCACGATCGCCGCGTCGACCTGTTCCTTCACGCCGTCGAGCGCCAGCAGGTTGAGCACCCCCTGCCCCTGGTAGCGGTTGACGACGTCGATCAGCTCGTCGTTCTCGCGCACCAGCACGGCGCTGGTGCCGGCGATGACCAGCCTGGCCGTCGAGACGTCGGTGCCGAGCTGCTCGCGCAGGTAGCCGAACGCCTCGCGGATCGACTCGAGCTTGATGCCGTTGTCGAGCAGGGTCTTGACCAGCTTGAGCTCGAGCAGGTCGCGGTAGGTGTAGCGCCGGCGCGAGCCGCTGCCGTGCGCGTCCGCCAGCGACGGCCGGATCAGGTCGGTGCGTGCCCAGTAGTCGAGCTGGCGATAGCTGATGCCGACGATGTCGGCCGCACGCTTGCCGCTGAACCCCTCGTCGGGAGAGAAGGGGGTGTCGCTCACGAAGGTCTCCTACCTGCCGGGGCGTGACACGCGCGTAATTCCGC
>DASXRH010000087.1:0-5550 GCA_036506715.1 Acidimicrobiales bacterium | reverse complement strand
GACGTGCGGATCGACGGCACGTGGCTGCCGGTCGCCAACCCCGAGATGGACTGCGCCCTCGTGGTCGACGGCAGCCGGGCCCGAACGGCGCCGATGCACCGCATCCGGGTCGGCGACCTGGTGGTGGTGGGCAGCGACGGGGTCCGGGTCCACGCGCCTTCCCACGCCCGCGACACCCAGGTGTTCGAGTTCATGGCGTCCGAGGTGTCGTCCGAGAAGCCCAAGGCGCTGCTGGTGGCCCAGGTGGCCGACCGGCTGCGGGCGGCGCGCCACCGGGGCGGCCGGGTGATGGTGGTGGCCGGCCCGGCGGTGGTCCACACCGGCGGCGCGCCCGACCTGGCCCGGCTGGTCGACGCCGGCTGGGTCGACGTGCTGTTCGCGGGCAACGGGTTCGCCGCCCACGACATCGAGGCCAACGTGCTGGGCACCTCGCTCGGCGTGTCGGTGGCCGAGGGCGTCCCCACCGAGGGCGGCCACGCCAACCACCTGCGGGTCATCAACGAGGTCCGCCGGCACGGGTCGATCGCCGCCGCGGTGGAGTCCGGGTTCGTGACCGGCGGGGTCATGCACGCCTGCGTACGCCGGGGCGTCCCGTTCGTGCTGGGTGGGTCGATCCGCGACGACGGACCGCTGCCCGACGTCCTGTCCGACACCGTGGCGGCCGCCGACGCGCTGCGGGTCCAGATCCCCGGGGTCGAGGTGGCGCTGATGCTGGCCTCGACGCTGCACGCCATCGCCACCGGCAACTGCATGCCGGCCGGGGTCGAGACGTTCTGCGTCGACATCAACCAGGCGGTCGTCACCAAGCTGGCCGACCGGGGCAGCCACCAGGCGCTGGGCATCGTCACCGACGTCGGGCCGTTCATCCGCCAGCTCGCCGACCATCTGCTGGACGGCAGGTGAGCGCCGGCGCGCTGTCCTGGGGGCGGCGCATCCTCATGTGCCCGCCGCGCCACTTCGGCGTGCTCTACGAGATCAACCCGTGGATGAGCCGCGAGGTGACCGTCGATGTCGACCGGGCCATGGCCCAGTGGGAGGGCCAGCGGGCCGCGCTCCGCGAGGCCGGGGCCGACGTGGTCGAGATGGACGCGCACCCCCAGGTGCCCGACCTGGTGTTCACCGCCAACGCCGGGCTGGTCAACGGCGACCAGTTCGTGCCCAGCCACTTCCGCCACGCCGAGCGCCAGCCCGAGACCGAGATCGACGCGGCCTGGTTCGCCGAGCGGGGCTGGCGGGTCGACCGGCTGCCCGCGGACCTCGACCACGAGGGCGCCGGCGATGCCCTGCCCTTCACCCCCGAGGGCGGGCGGACGGTGCTGCTGTCGGGCTACTCGTTCCGGTCCGACGCCCGGGCCGCGACCGAGCTGGCGGCGCTGCTCGGCTGCCCCGTGCGACCCATCCAGCTCGTGGACCCGCGCCTCTACCACCTCGACCTGACGTTCTGCCCCCTCGACGACCGGCGGGCGATCGTCGCCCCGCTCGGGTGGGACAGCTACGGCCGCAAGGTGATCGAGGCGCTGGTGCCCGAGCCGCTGGTGCTCACCGACGAGGAGGCGCTGTCGTTCTGCGCCAACTCGGTGGTGGTCGACGGCACGGTTGTCATGCCGGCCACCCCGCCCCGGGTGGGGCGCCAGCTCGAGGCCTGGGGTTTCGGGGTGGTCGAGTGCGACGTCGGCGAGTTCCTCAAGGCCGGCGGCGGCTGCCGGTGCCTGACCCTGGCGATCGACACCGTCCTCAGCGGGGCGACGACCCCGTCCGTAGCGGCGGGCTAGCGGGAACCGCGTCGGCCCCCGGGGCGGCAACCCGCCGAAGCTCCCGCCATGCCCAGGCGGCGAGCGCGATCGAGATCACCGCCAGGACGGTGTGCACCACCTTGAACCCGCCCGGATGGTCGGCTGCCAGGATGCGAACGTCCCGCACGACCCACACCGCCACCGACCAACCGGCCAGCGCGCCGACCGCCCAGGTCGACGCCCGGGACGCCCGGCGCCACAGGGCGACGAGGGCGACCACGGCCAGGACGGTGAAGCTGAGCGCGAGGCCGGTGCGGCCCCACTTCTCGCCGGCATCCAGGGCGTCATCGCGCCAGATGTTGAGCAGCCGGGTGGTCCAGACGAAGAACGTCCAGGCGACGAGGGCGAGAGCCGCCGGGCGTTGGCGCATGTCCCGAGGCTAGGGGCGGCCGGCCACGCCACCCAAGGCGAGGCACCGGCGGCCCAGCGCCGACCCAGCGGCAGTGCCGGCCCGACGAGGCACCGGCCTCCGCCGCGCCGGCCCAGCGGCAGGGCCGGGCGCAGCACCAAGCGATCGGTCGCAGGACCGGCCGACCCACCGGCGGCGGGCTCCTGCCGGCGAGCCGTCCGTCCGGGCGGTCGCCTACTGCTCGGTCTCCGGTGTTTCCTCGGGGCGGTCGGTGTCCGAGTCGCCGACCGGCGGCACCTCGACGTCGCCCATCCCGAGGCCGATCTCGTCGAACAGCGGGTCGCCGTGGTCCTCGGGGCCCGGCAGCAGGTCGTCGGCCTCGGCCCGGCGCCGGGTGGCGTCGATGCTCTCCCCCAGCTCGTCGAGCCGCTCCTGCATCTCGTCGGGCCGCTCGCTCACCTCCTGGAGGTGGTCGTGGAGGCGCTCGACCGGGGTCAGCTCGTCGTCGTCCGGGGTGTCAGCCACGCCCGGGAACCTACCCGGTCCGGTCCCGGCACATCCGCGTCACCCCACGTCGAACAGTGTGCCCTGGGGGTCGGGCCGCACCAGGCGGGGCAGTCCCGTCCACGGCAGGCCGTCCATGAACACCCAGCTGCGCCGGTGGATCGCCGACGGCCCCATGCCGCGCAGCACCGCCTTGTGCCGGGGGCACGGGTAGCCCTTGTTGGCGTCGAACCACCAGTAGGGGTGGTGCTCGGCCTCGGCCCGCATGATGCGGTCGCGGGTCACCTTGGCCAGGATCGACGCGGCGGCGATCGACAGGCAGCGGGAGTCGCCCCTGACCAACCGGTCGGCGATGCCGCCGCCGACGAAGTCCCACTTGCCGTCGAGCAGCACCCGGTCGGGCCGCAGCCCGAGGCCCTCGAGCGCCCGCCGCGCCGCCAGCCGCTGGGCCTCGCTCATGCCCAGCTCGTCGCACTCCTCGTGGCTGGCGTGTCCGACGGACCAGGCGGTGCACCAGCCGGCGATGCGGTCGAACATGGCCTCGCGCTCGTGCTCGGTGAGCTGCTTGGAGTCGCGGATCTTGTAGACCCGCCGGTCGCGGGGCAGGACCGCGGCGCCGAGTGTGAGCGGCCCGGCCCAGGCGCCCCGGCCCACCTCGTCCATGCCCACGACCACGTCGTTGCCGGCGTCCCACAACGCCCGCTCGAAGGAGAGCGACGGCGACCGGCCCTGCAACGCACGGCGGAGCGTCGGGGCGGTCGCGGCCATCGGGGCCGAGGCTAACCCGCGGCGCCGGGGGACCCGGGCCACGCCGACCGGTGCCACCGCCGCCGCCGGCGCGCTCACTTGCTCGGGTCGACGAGCGCCTCGGTCACCACCCGGGTGGCCGCCGCCGTGTCGAACGACGGGCCGCCACCCCGCGCCCCCAGGCCCCGGCCGAGGCGCACGACCACCGTGTCGGTCCCGGGGTCGACGGCGATGATCTGGTTGCCCAACCCGAGGGCGAAGTACATGTCCTCGGGGGCGCCGGGGACCAGCTGCGTGTCCTCGGCGGCGTCGCCGGCCTGGCCGGTGGTGGCCTGCAGCGGTCCGACCACGGTGCCCGGCCGGTTGAGCCACCACAGGTAGCCGTAGGCATCGTTGAGGTCCTGCGAGGGGTGGCCGGTGGCCGCCGTCACCCAGTCCTCGGGCACGACCTGGTCGCCGTCCCAGTTGCCGCCCCGCAGGAACAGGTACCCGAAGCGGGCCATGTCCTCGCAGGTCGACTGCAGGCCCATGAACAGCTTGGTGTTGCCGGCGGCGTCGGTGGACATGTGGGAGTGGGCCATGCCCAGCGGGCCGAGCAGCTTGTCCTGCGCGTAGGTGGCGACGTCGCCGCCGACGGCCGAGCGCAGCACGGCGTCGAGGGTCTGGATGGCCGAGTTGTTGTAGCCCCACTTCGACCCGGGCGCCGCCTCCTGCTGGAGGCCGATGGCCAGGCTGTCCATGTCGGGCGCGTAGGGCAGCTGCGTGTAGTCGACCCCCGCGCTGAGCGTGCGGCCCGAGTCGTTGCTGATGAGGTTGGCGATCGTGACGTCTTCCGACGGCGTGCCCTGCCAGGCGGTGATGTACTCGGACGCCTTGTCGTCGATGCTGAGCTTGCCATCGGCCTGGGCGATGCCGACCAGGGTGCTGGCGTAGGACTTGGTGGCCGAGAACACCTCCTGGCTGGAGGAGGCGTCGGTGACGTTCCAGTACCAGCCGGCCGCCAACTTGCCGTGGCGGGTGACGACCAGACAGTTGGAGTTGGCCTGCTGGGCCTGGGCGGCGATCTCGTCGAGCTTGGCCTGGTCGAACCCGAGCGAGGCCGGGTCGGCGGTGGCCCAGGTGGCGCCCGGATAGACGACGTCGGCGGCGGCCGTCGACTCGGACGACCCGCCCTCGGCGGCGGCATCGCCCGACCCCCGCGACCCGCCCGACGACGAGCAGGCGACCAGGGCAGCGGCGACGGCCGCGCCCAGTGCGGCACGGAGCAGGGTCGGCGTCGAGGTGCGCATGGGACCGCCTGGCTGTCGGGGGTCGGGTGGGCCGGTGGCGGCGCCACGCTAGCTGGCAGGTGGACGTTCTGGCACGGGTGACTGACTCCCCGCGGCAGATGTGCGTCGGCCGGTCAGCCCAGCTTGGCGACGTTGGCCGCCTCGTCGGCCTCGGGTCCGGTGGCCAGGAAGGCGTCGACCATCTCGTCGGCCACCGCCGGCGAGGTCAGGCGCAGGCCGAGGGCCAGCACGTTGGCGTCGTTCCAGCGCCGGGCGCCCTCGGCGGTCGCAGCGTCGGTGCACAGCGCCGCCCGCACCCCGGGGACCTTGTTGGCCGCCATCGACACCCCCGTGCCGGTCCAGCAGCACACGACCCCGAAGTCGGCGCCCCCGCCGGCCACGGCCTCGCCCACGCCCCGGCCCACGTCGGGCCACGGGTCGCCTTCCCCCACCACCACCACGACGTCGTGGCCCCGCTCGGCCAGCGCCGCCTTGATGTGGTCGGTGACCTCGGTCCGTTCGTCGGTGCCGAACGCGATGCGCACCCACCCAGCGTAGGAGGCGCTAGACCGTAGTCCGATGGCAAGCTACGAGGTCACCTCCGGCAAGGGCTTCCGGCTGGCCGACCACGACCCGGACGACACCAGCGACATCGCTGGCGGCAAGGCCGAGGGCCGGGCGGCGGTGGCGGCGCTCACGAACCGGCTCGACGCCCTCCAGGAGCTGTTCTACGCCGACGGCCGCTTCGGCCTGCTCGTCGTGCTCCAGGGCATGGATACCTCGGGGAAGGGCGGGGCCATCCGCAAGGTGTTCGAGGGCGTCAATCCCACCGGGGTCTTGGTGGCCAGCTTCAAACCCCCCACCGAGATCGAGCTGGCCCACGACTTCC
>DASXRH010000086.1:0-1991 GCA_036506715.1 Acidimicrobiales bacterium | reverse complement strand
GATCCGCAACCTCAACCCGGGGCGCCGGGGAGGCACGGTGTGGTTCGACCTGGTCGAGCCGGCGCCGGGCAACGACGTGTCGCGGATGTCCCGGCCGCCGGTGGCGTCGTTGCCCGTGGTGCTGTTCGACCTGGCCCGGCGGCGGGTCAACGCCCGGCTGACCGACGCCGGCGGCGGCGTGCGCATGACCGACGGCACCGAGGTGCGGCTGCGGGGGCGGCTCACCTTCTGGGACCGCGGCGGCCGGCTGCAGCTGCAGATGTCCGACATCGACCCGGCCTTCACCCTGGGGCGGCTCGCCGCCGACCGCGAGCGGCTGCTGCGGGCGCTCGCGGCCGAGGGCCTGCTCGACCGCCAGCAGCGGCTGCCCCGGCCGGCCGTGCCGCTGCGGCTGGGGCTGGTCACCAGCGCCGGCAGCGCCGCCGAGCACGACGTGCTCGACGAGCTGGCCCGGTCGGGCATCGGGTTCCGGGTGGTACGGGCCGACGTGCGGGTGCAGGGCACCCACGCGCCCCGGTCGGTGGCCTGGGGCCTGGCCGCCGTGGCCCGCCGGGGGGTCGACGCCGTGCTGCTGGTGCGGGGCGGGGGCGCCACCACCGACCTGGCGGCCTTCGACTCCGAGGCCATCGCCCGGGCGGTGGCCGGGCTCGCCGTGCCGGTGTACACGGGCATCGGCCACGACGTCGACCGGTCGGTGGCCGACGAGGTGGCCCACGCCAGTTACAAGACGCCCACCGCCTGCGCCCAGGCGGTGGTGGCCGACGTGCGGGCGGTCGAGCGGCGCACCGCCGCCGCCTGGCGGGGCATCGCGGTGGCCGCCCGCCGCCACGGGCGGCGCCAGGCCGAGCGGCTGCGGGCGTGCGGCCAGCACATCGCCGTCGCCACCCGGGGCGGGCTGGCCGCGGCCGACCGCGACCTCGACACCCGGGTCGGCCGGCTGGGCCGGTCGGCCGGAGCCACCCTCACCCGGTCGACGGCCGTGCTCGACCGGGCCGAGGGCCGGGTCGAGGCCGGGGGGCGGGCCCACCTGCGCACCCACGAGGCGGCGCTGGCCGTGGCCGGTGCCCGGCTGGCGCCCCGGGCCCGGCGGGCCGTCACGGTGGCGGGCCGGCGCCTCGACGGCATCGAGGTCCAGGTGCGGGCCCTCGACCCGGCCCGCACGCTGGCCCGGGGGTGGTCGATCACCCGCGACGGGCGCGGGCGCGTGGTCCGCGCCGCGGCCGCGGTCGCCCCCGGCGACCGGCTGGTGACCACGGTGGCCGACGGCGAGGTGACCAGCACGGTCGACGCCGCGGCCGACGACCGAGGGGGCCCGACATGACCGACCCGACCGGCACCGGCGCCGAGATCGGCTACGCGGAGGCCCTGGCCGAGCTCGAGGGCATCCTCGACGAGCTCGACGGCGACGAGGTCGACGTCGACGTCCTCGGCGCCCGCGTCCGGCGGGCGGCCGAGCTGCTCCGTCTCTGCCGCGAGCGCATCGCGGGCGCGAGGTTCGAGGTCGAGCAGGTCGTGGCCGAGCTCGAAGCCGAGGTCGACGCCGCCGGCCCCGAGGACGACGACGAGGAGGAGGTGACCGCCGCCGACGTCGATGCCGATGATGACGACGACGATGACGACGACGCGCTGGGGTGAGGGTCACCGTCGACCCCACGCCCGACTCCCCTTACGAGCCCGCCGGAACGCGCGGCCACGACGACCAACCGCAGCGACGCCGTGCCAGACTCCGGGATCGCGCGCGGCCGAGGCCCGCGCGCCGCTGACGGAAGGCAGCAACGGCCATGTCGCTCCCGCCTGATCCCCACGACGACGACGTCGACGAGCTCCGGCCGGACCCGACCGCGCCGGCCTCGCCCGGCGGGGCCATCGGCGCGGTGCCGCCACCGCCCCCTCCGCCGCCACCCGCTCCGCCGCCACCGGGCCCGGCGAGCCCAGCGACCGGCCCGACCATCCCCCCATCCGCGTCCGACCCGACCGGCCCGACCGACCTG
>DASXRH010000085.1:0-5664 GCA_036506715.1 Acidimicrobiales bacterium | reverse complement strand
GGCCGGGGCGGGTGCCGCGCTCCGCCAGCGGGTGGTGCGGGCCTATGCCGAGGAGCGCATCCGCGACTGGACCAACCAGCGGGTACGGGCCGGGCTGGGGGCGGGGCGGCCGCCCGGGCCGGAGAGCTCGATCGGCAAGGTCCACCAGGGGGCGCTCAACCAGCGGATCCAGGAGCTGGCGGTCGAGCTGCTCGGGGCCGGCGCGCTGGCCTGGGAGGGCGTGGAGATGCCCTACGAGGTGGCCGGCATGCTCCGCAGCCGGGCCAACACCATCGAGGGCGGCACCACCGAGGTCAACAAGAACATCATGGGCGAGCGGGTGCTCGGCCTGCCCCGCGAGCCCGATCCGTGGCGCGACGCCGCGTGGCGCGAGGTGCCCCGCAGTTGACCTACACCGCGCTGCGGGTCGAGCGCCGGGGACCGGTGGGCTGGCTCGTCTTCGCCCGCCCGGACCGGGGCAACGCGCTCGACGCCACCGGCCTGGCCGAGTTGGAGGCGGCATGGGCCGAGCTCGAGGCCGACCTTGCGGTGCGGGTCGTCGTCAACACGGGCGACGGGCCCGCCTTTCAGACCGGGCTCGACGTGGCCCAGCTCAGCCGCGACCCCGCCGCCCTGCGGGAGCAGTCGCGGCGCACCCGCGACGCCGAGCTGCGCCTCACCGCCTGGCACAACGGCGTGACCAAGCCGGTCATCGCCGCCGTCAACGGGACGTGTGCCGGCGGCGGGCTGCACTTCGTGGCCGACGCCGACATCGTGATCGCCGCGGCCGGCGCGACCTTCCTCGACCCCCACACATCGATCGGCCAGGTCAGCGCCTACGAGACCATCGCGCTCGTCCGCAAGTCGCCCATGGAGCCGATCGTGCGCATGGCCCTGGCCGGCCGCCACGAGCGCATCACGGCCGGCCGGGCCCACCAGCTGGGCATCGTCAGCCAGGTCGTCGACCCGCCCGACCGGCTGCGGGACGAGGCCCAGGCGCTGGCCGAGCTGATCGCCCGGCGCGACCCGGCCCTGCTGGCCGCCACCAAGCGGGCCCTGTGGGCCGCGCTCGAGGAAGGACCCCCCGCATGACCGCCTACGCGACCTACGAGACGCTGATCGTCGAGCGGCGCGGCCCTGTCGGCTGGCTGATCAACAACCGGCCCGACCAGCTCAACGCCATGAACAGCACCATGCGCGACGAGTTCGCCGTGGCCTGGGCCGAGCTCGAGGCCGACCCCGAGGTGCGGGTCATCGTCCACACCGGCGAGGGCCGCGCCTTCCAGACGGGCGTCGACGTGGCCGAGATCGCCTCCGACGGGGTGGGCATGGAGCGCTACCGGCAGTCGGTGGAGGACTTCGACCTCCACTTCACCGCCTGGCACCAGGGGGTGACCAAGCCGGTCATCACCGCCGTCAACGGCATCTGCGCCGGCGGCGGCTTCCACTGGGTGGCCGACGCCGACATCTGCATCGCCGCGGCCGACGCCCAGTTCTTCGACCCCCACGTGTCGATCGGCCAGGTGGTGTCGCTGGAGGCCATCGGCCTCATGCGCAAGATGCCGGTCGAGGCCGTGATGCGCATGGCCCTCGTCGGCCGCCACGAGCGCATGCCCGCGACCCGCGCCTACGAGCTGGGGATGATCAGCCAGGTGGTCGACCCGCCCGAGCGGCTGCGGGACGAGGCCCAGGCGCTGGGCGAGACGGTGGCCCGCAACTCGCCGGCGGCCATGGCCGCCACCAAGCGGGCGCTGTGGCGGGCGCTGGAGCTGGGCCTGACCGACGCCTGCCGGGCGGGAGCGGCCGACCTGGTGTCGCTGTGGGGCCACCCCGACCAGACGGAGGGGCCCCTGGCCTTCGCCGAGAAGCGCGAGCCGCGCTGGGCGCCGCCGGCGGGCGGCCTTGCCCCGCCATCTGACGGTCTGTCAGGTTTGTCATCGTGAGGCTGCAGGAGACCCCCGACGAGCGGCGCTTCCGCCGGGAGCTGCGGGACTGGCTGGACGCCACGCTGCCGACCCTGCCCCCCGAACCGCCGTTCGAGGACTGGGCGGCCAAGCGGGACTACGACACCGGCTGGCAGCGGCGCCTGTACGACGCCGGCTACGCGGGGATCTCCTGGCCCACCGAGTACGGCGGCCGGGGCGCCACGCCCTCCGAGGAGCTCATCTTCCTGGAGGAGACCGAGCGGGCCGGCGCCCCCTACGTCGGCTGCAACTTCGTGGCGACCCTGCACGCGGGGCCCACCATCGCCGCCGAGGGCACCCCCGAGCAGCGGGCCCGCTACCTGCCGCCCATCCTCCGGGGCGAGCACGTGTGGTGCCAGGGGTTCTCCGAGCCGGGATCGGGCTCCGACCTCGCCTCGCTGCGGACCCGGGCCGTCCGCGACGACGACCACTACGTCGTGACCGGCCAGAAGATCTGGACCTCGCACGCCCAGGTCGCCGACTACTGCGAGCTGCTGGTCCGTACCGACCCCGACGCCCCCAAGCACCGGGGCATCACCTGGATCGTCATGCCGATGGACTCGCCGGGCATCGAGGTGCGCCCCATGCGCACGCTCACCGGCGAGAGCGAGTTCAGCGAGATGTTCCTCGACGAGGTGCGCATCCCCGCCGGGAACGTGGTGGGGGCCGAGAACGACGGCTGGCGGGTGGCCATGGTCACCTTCGGCTTCGAGCGCGGCACCGCGTTCGTGAGCGAGCTGCTGGGGTCGATGCGGCTGCTGGCCGACCTGGTCGACATCGCCCGCAAGACCCCGCAGGGCGGCGCCACCGCCTGGGACGACGCCGCCGTGCGGTCCGAGCTGACGACGATCGCCGCCGACCTCGACGCCCAGTGGGCGCTCACCAAGCGCAACGTCTCCCGGGCCGCCCGCCACGGCAACGCCGGCGTCGGCGGGTCGGTGTTCAAGCTCGCCTACCACGAGACCCGCGAGCGGATGGGCGAGGCGGCGCTGCGCCTGCTCGGGCGGGCCCGCCTGGCGTTCGACGACCCCACGGGGCTGTCGCCCCGCCACCTCGACCACGTCGAGCAGACGCTGTACGCCCTGTCGCTGTCGATCGCGGCCGGCACCGCCCAGATCCAGCGCAACATCGTGGGCGAGCGCCTGCTCGGCCTGCCCAAGGAGCGCTGAGCAGCCGTGGACTTCGAACCCAGCGACGACCAGCTCGCCCTCCAGGGCGAGCTGCGCCGGTTCCTGGCCGACCGGGTCACCTCCGAGGCCCGGCGGGCGGTGGCCGACCTGCCGGGCGCTGTCGACCGGGACCTGTGGCGCGAGCTGGCCGGGCTCGGGACCTTCGCCCTGACGGTGCCCGAGGCGGCCGGCGGCGTGGGCCTGGGGCTGGCCGACGCCACGCTCGTGTTCGAGGAGCTGGGCCGGGCCGCCGTCCCGGGCCCGCTGATCGGCACGTTCCTCGGCGCCGGGCTGGCCGCCGCCGGCGTCGACGCCCTGGCCGGCGCGGCCACCGGCGACGTGGTCGTCGGCCTGACGCCCGCCGGGGCGCCCGCCTGGGTCGAGCACGCCGACGCCCTCGACGCCCTGGTGGTGGTGGGCGACGGCGGGGTCACGCTGACCGGCCCGCCCACCGGGGGCCGGCCCGCGGCCCGCCCCCTCGACCCGCTGACCCCGGTCCACGTGCTCGACGCTCTGCCGGCCGGCGAGCCCGTCGGTGGCCCCCTGGCCGCCCACCGCCTGCGCACCGCGGCCGCCCTGCTGGCCGGCGCCCTCCAGGTCGGCCTGGCCGCCGAGGCGGTGGCGATGGCCACCGCCCACGCCCGGGACCGCATCCAGTTCGGCCGACCCATCGGCAGCTTCCAGGCGGTCAAGCACCTGCTGGCCGACGCCCAGGTGGGGGTGGAGGTGGCCCGGGCCGCGGTCCAGGCCGCGGGGGTCGAGCTCGACGACGGCGGTGACGAGGGCTCGCCCGCCGCCCACCGGGCCGTCGAGGGCGCCCGCATCGTGGCCTCCCGGGCCGCCGACCGGGCCACCCGGACCTGCGTCCAGGTGCACGGGGGCATGGGCTTCACCTGGGACCTCGACGCCCACCTGCTCCTCAAGCGGGCCATGGTGCTCGACGTGGGCGTGGGGTCGGTCGAGGCGTCGGTGGCGGCGCTGGCCGCCGCGCTGTAGGGGCCGACGGTGGCCGACCTCGCCGGGCGGCGGGTGCTGGTCGTGGGGGCGTCGGCCGGCATCGGCCGGGCCGTCGTGCGCCGGGCCGTCGCCGCCGGTGCCCGGGTCGTGGCCTCGGCCCGCCGGGCCCTGGTGGCCGCGGCCGCCGAGGCGCTGGGCGGCGGGATCGACCTGGTGGTGTCGTCGGTGGGCTACGCCGACCTGCGGCCCCTGGCCGACACCGGCGAGGACGCCTGGCACGCCACGCTCGAGGCCAACGTGGTGGGGTTCAACCTGCTGGTCCGCGAGCTGCTCCCGCTCCTGGCCCCCGGGGCCGTGGTGGCCGCCCTGTCGTCCGAGACCGCCGGCGCGCCCCGCCACGGGCTCGTGCCCTACGCGGCGGCCAAGGCCGCGCTGGAGGCGTCGCTGCGGGGGTGGCGGGCGGAACAGCCCGCCGTCCGCTTCACCTGCGTGGTGGTGGGGGCCACCCAGCCGAGCGAGTTCGGCGCCGACTTCGGAGCCGTCGAGCTGGACTGGGCACTGACCAGCTGGGTGCGCCACGGCGTGCTTCAGGAGGAGTTCATGCACACCGACGACGTGGCCGCGGTGCTGGTCGACACCCTGGCCACCGCCCTGGCGGCCCCCGGGGTGGGCGTTGAGACCCTGGTGCTCCGCTCGCCCTCCCCCGTGGCGGGGGCCGCCTGGACGCACGGATCGGCGAGCAGTCGAGGACCGACCCGCAGCTGAGGTTGGCGACCGTGGCGGTCGCCGTGCCCGCCCGGGCCGAGGCCGTCATGGATCCTGGACGCCCGTGGTGGTCCGTCAAACACAACCGGAGGCGTGAGTACGATCCAGTCGTGACGAGGAGGGCGACCGGGGAGACCCGGCGGCGCACGTGGGGCCAGCGCGCCGCGTTGGTCTTCGGCACCCTGTCCTGCCTGGGCCTCCTCGCCAGCGCCGCCGGCCTGGCCTACGTGCTGCGCAAGTACGAGCGGCTGCCCCGGGTCGAGCTGAGCGGGGTGCTCGACGACAGGGTCGAGGCCGGCCAGCCCCAGAACTACCTCATCGTCGGCATCGACAGCGCCGCCAACCTGCCCGGCAGCGACCCCGTGCGCATCGGCCGCGACGTCACCCTCCACTCCGACACGATCATGATCCTCCGGACCGACCCCGCCTCCCGGCGGGCGGCGCTGCTGTCGATCCCCCGCGACCTGTTCGTGCCCATCCCCGGCACCGGCTCGTCCCGGCGCATCAACGTGGCCATCGAGCAGGGCGGCGCGCCGCTGCTCATCACGACGATCGCCCAGAACTTCGGCATCCCCATCAACCACTACGTCCAGGTCGACTTCGCGTCGTTCCGGGGCCTGGTCGACGCGATCAACGGCGTGTCCGTCTACATCCCCCACCCCGCCCGCGACGACCAGACCGGGCTCGACATCCCCCAGGTCGGCTGCCACACGCTCGACCCCACCGAGGCGCTGGCGTACGTGCGCTCGCGCCACTACCAGGAGTACATCAACGGTCGCTGGGTCGAGGATCCGCGCTCCGACCTGGGCCGCATCGCCCGCCAGCAGGAC
>DASXRH010000084.1:0-2774 GCA_036506715.1 Acidimicrobiales bacterium | reverse complement strand
CAGCCCCGACCCGGCGACCCTCGACGACGCGGCCGACCGGCTGCGGGCGGCGCTGCGGGCCCAGGGCCACGACGCCCGGGTGGCGGCGGCGGGCGCGTCCGCGTGACGGCGGCGCCGCCCCGGGATCGGGGGCGGGGCCGCGCGGCGTGCCGCTGACCCTCCCCTCCCACCCGGGGCTGGTGGCCCCGCTCACCCTGATCGACCGGGGCCGGCTCGACGGGGTCGCCCTGCTCGTCGGGGCCACCGCCCCCGACCTGCCCTACGCCTGGAGCCGCAGCGGCTGGCCGGGCGCGTTCGACGGCCACACCATCCCGGCGATCGTGCTGTTCGCGGCTCCGGCCGCCGTGGCGCTCGCGGTGGTGTTCCGGCGGTGGGTGGCCCGGCCCCTGGCCGTCCACCTCCCCGACGCCGGCCCCTGCCGGCTGCGGGACGTCGCCTTTGCCGCCGGCGACCGCTACCGCTGGTGGTGGACGTACCTGTGCGGCCTCCTTGGGGCGGCCGCGCACCTGCTGTTCGACGGCTTCACCCACCCCGAGCCGTGGGCGGTCGACCTGGTGGGCCGGGCCCTGGACCGCCGGGTCGACCCCCCGCTGCTCGGTCCCCACCGCCTGCACGGCGTGCTGTACATGGCCCTGTCGGCGCTGGGGGCGGTGCTGGCGGTGGCCTGCGTGGCCTACGCGGGGCGCCGGCGGGCCCGGGCCGGGGTGCCCCGCCCCGTGCTGCCGGCGGCCACGGGGGCGTCGTGGTGGGCGCTGCTGCTGCCGCTGGAGCTCGGGGTGCTGGTCGGCCTGCTGGCCGCCAACGCCGCCTGGGGCGCCGAGACGGTCGCCGGCGCGCTGATGCTGGCCCTGTGGGCCACCGGCGCCGGGCTGATCGTGGGGTGCGCGGCCGCCGGGCGGGCGCTCGGGCTGCGGCCGGGCGACCCGGGGATGCCGGCGGTCAGCCCACCTCGACCAGCTCGTCGGGCGCAGCCGCTCTGATGAGCTCGCGGCCCTTGTTGCGCACGCTGTTGACCTGGGTCGACACCGGCTGCAGCTGTGTGAGGTTGGCCGGGGCGGGCACCAGCAACTTGCCCAGCGTGTCGATGTCGTCGTTCTCGGGGTCGAGCCAGCTGTCCCAGGCCGACGGGGGCAGGATGACCGGCATCCGGTCGTGGATGGTGGCCATCGCCTCGTTGGGGGTGGTGGTGATGATCGTGCACGACCGCAGCGGGTCGCCGGTGCGGTTGCCGTCCTCGTCCTTGGGGCCCCGCCACACCTCCCACAGGCCGGCGAAGGCGAAGGGCTCGCCGTCGGGCCGGTTGATGAAGTAGGGCTGCTTGCGCTTGGTGTCGGGCAGCTTCTTCCACTCGTAGAAGCCGTCGGCGGGGATGAGGCAGCGGCGCCGCTTGAGCGCCGGCTTGTAGGCGTTCTTGGTGGCCAGCGACTCGGCCCGGGCGTTGATCATGCGCGAGCCGACCTTGGGGTCCTTGGCCCAGCCGGGCACCAGCCCCCAGTGGAAGGCGTCGACCCGGCGCACGCCGCCGTCGTCGAGCACCGCGTAGACGTCGTTGGTGGGGGCCACGTTGAACGACGGCTCCAGTAGCGCCTCGGGCGCCGTGGCGTCGAAGTAGCGGGCGATCTCGTCGGGGGGCGAGGCGGACACGAACCGGCCACACATGGACCCGACGGTATCCGGCGGCGACACCGCCACCATGCCCGCGCTCAGCCACCGGCGTCGTCGACGGCCGCCATCGCCTCCTCCGCGGTGGCGAAGCGCCCGACGGAGATCCCCTGCGGGGACCCGTCGCGCCGCCACCCCCGCCACCACGTCTCGGCCCCGCCGGCCGTCACCGTCAGCCCGACGTGCCCGACCTGCTGGCCGTCGTCGTCGGTGCCGAGCCACCGGTTCGTCGATCCTCGTCGCCATGTGAGTGCCATGGTGCGAACGTATGTTCGGAACGTCGCCCGAGTCCAGACCATGTCCGTACCGGTACCCACCCGCTGCGTACGGCTTACTGCAGCTGGTCGACCGCGGGGACCCGGACCGGGATCGTGCGGGGGCCGCGGACCTGCCCTGCCGACCACGTGACCGCGGTGGGGTCGGCCAGCTCGAAGTCGGGATAGCGCTTCACCCACTCCTCGAGGGCGACGCGCAACTCCATCCGCGCCAGGTTGGACCCGATGCAGCGGTGGATGCCCAGACCGAACGCGGCATGACGGTTGTCCGCCCGGTCGATCCGCACCTCGTCGGCGTCGGGAAAGAACTCCGCATCCCGGTTCGCGGCGGGGAAGGGCAGGAGCAGCCAGTCCCCCTCCTTCAGGGCATGACCACGGAAGTCGAAGTCCTGAGCGACGAGCCGGGCCATCGTGACCGGTGCGTAGGCCCGGAGGAACTCCTCGACCGCCGTGGGCATGAGGTCGGGCTCCGCCGCCAAGCGGCGGCGGTCGGCAGGGTGCTGGGCGAGATGCCAGAGCGCCGCCCCGATGGCGGACCAGGTCGTGTCGATCCCCGCGATCATGAGCAACACCATGGTGCCGCGCACGTGGTCGGGGTCGAGCTTGCGGCCGTCGAGCTCCGCGTCGAGCAGGAACGTGGTCAGGTCGTCCTGGGGGTTGGCGAGGTGCTCCGCGATGCGGGCATCCATGTACGCGTCGAGCTCGCCCTCCTCCACCAGCGCTTGGCGCTCGTCGGCGGACTGGTCGACATCCTCGAGGATCATCCGGATGAACCGCCGGAAGACGTCGGCGTCCTCCTGCGGGAAGCCGAGCATCCTGACGATCACCCGGAGCGGG
>DASXRH010000083.1:0-3714 GCA_036506715.1 Acidimicrobiales bacterium | reverse complement strand
GGCCCGGACGACGGCTAATTCATGACCGCAGGTCAGGAGCGATAGGTGAAGAAATCGATCGACTTCTCGTTCGACGACCACCCCGACGGCGACGAGGACAAGCCGAGGGTCGCCTGGGCGGTGGCAATCCTCGACGACTGCGACGGGTGCGACGACCTGCGGGTCGAGGTGACGATGGAGGACGCCGGGGCGGCCGGCACCGGCATGGTGGCCCACCTCTCCCCCGCCACCGCCCGCCGGGTCCGGGCGGCGCTGGCCGCCGCGCTGCGGGACCTGGGCGAGGAACCGGGGGGCTGATCCCGCGCCCCGGGTGGGGAATATGTGCATTTGACGCAAAGTTGCACTCAGTGCAAGTTTGCTGGGAGCCACCCCACCGCCAGATCGAGGTCATCCCCCCCATGGACGTCGCCGCGCCCCCCGCCGGGTCCCTGCCCCGCCGCCAGGTGCTGATCATCTTCTCCGGGCTCATGCTCGGCCTGTTCCTGGCCGCCATCGACCAGACGATCGTGGCCACCGCGCTGCCCACCATCGTCGGCGACCTCGGCGGGCTCAGCCACCTGGCCTGGGTGGTCACCGCCTACCTGCTGGCCGAGACCGTCTCCACGCCGCTGTTCGGCAAGCTCGGCGACCTCTACGGCCGCAAGCGCCTGTTCCAGATCGCCATCGTGATCTTCGTGGCCGGCAGCGCGCTGTCGGGCGTGGCCACCTCGATGGGCCAGCTCATCGTGTTCCGAGCGGTCCAGGGCCTGGGAGGCGGTGGGCTGATCGTGCTGGCCATGGCCATCATCGCCGATGTGGTCAGCCCCCGGGAGCGGGGCCGCTACCAGGGGTTCTTCGGCGCCGTGTTCGGGACGGCCAGCGTGATCGGCCCGCTGCTCGGCGGCTTCCTCACCGACCACCTGTCGTGGCGCTGGGTGTTCTACGTCAACCTCCCCCTCGGCATCGTGGCCCTGTTCGTGACCAGCGCCGTGCTGCCCCGCACCGGGGCGCGCCGACTGGTCCGCATCGACTGGCCCGGCACCGCGCTGCTGGCCTCGGCCATCACCTGCCTGGTGCTGCTGACCACCTGGGGCGGCACGCAGTACGCCTGGGGCTCGCCCGTGATCCTCGCCCTGGGCGCCGCCACCGTCGTGCTCGGCGCGGCCTTCGTGGTGGTCGAGCGGCGGGCCGCCGAGCCGGCCATCCCGTTGCGGCTGTTCCGCATCCGCACCTTCAACGTGGCCGCCGCCGTCAGCTTCGTGATCGGCGCCGCGCTGTTCGGCGCCATCACCTACCTGCCCACCTTCCTGCAGGTGGCCAACGGCGCCTCGGCCAGCAACTCGGGCCTGCTGCTGGTGCCGATCATGGGCGGCCTGCTCGTCGCCTCCATCGCCGCCGGCCAGATCATCACCCGCACCGGCCGTTACCGGCGCTTCCCGATCGTCGGCATGGCCGTCACCGCGCTGGCCATGTTCCTGCTGTCGACCCTCGACACCACCTCCAGCCGGTGGGAGTCGGGCGCCTACATGGCGCTGCTCGGCGCCGGCGTCGGCATGGTCATGCAGATCCTCGTGCTGGCCACCCAGAACGAGGCCCCGGTCGAGGACCTGGGCGTCGCCACCTCGACCGTCACGTTCTTCCGGGCGGTCGGCGGCTCGGTCGGCGTGGCCCTGTTCGGCGCCCTCTTCGCCCACCGGCTGACCGACCTGCTCGGCGGGACGCCTGCGGCCGGTCTCACCCCGGCCGAGATCGCCCACCTGCCCACCGCCCAGCAGGCTCAGCTGGCCGGCGCCTTCTCCGACGCCATCACCATGGTCTTCCTCTATGCCGTGCCCCTGCTGGTGGCCGGGTTCGTGGTGAGCTGGCTCCTGCGGGAGCGGCCGCTGCGCACCGCCTCGGGCGAGGCCCAGCGGGGCGCGGCCGAGCCGCTCGCCGCCGGCGAACTCGTGCACGACGCCCCGGTCGAGGTGGCCGACGCTACGGTGGCCGCGGTGTCGGACCCGGCGCTGGTACTGGCCGACGAGACGATCCGGACGTGACGGTGACCGAGGGCCTGCGCGAGCGGAAGAAGGCCGAGACCCGCCTGGCCCTGTCCTCGGCCGCGCTGCGCCTGGCCGAGCAGCTGGGGCCCGACGGCGTCACGGTGGAGGCCATCGCCGAGGCGGCGGGCGTGTCGCCCCGCACGTTCTTCAACTACTTCTCGTCCAAGGACGACGCCATCGTCGGCATCAACCCGTCCGACCCGTCGCAGATGCTCGAGGACCTCGCCCGGCGCCCCGCCGGCGAGCCGCCCCTCGCCTCGCTGCGGGCCGCGACGCTGGCCGTGGCCGGCCGCCTGGAGGCGCACGCCGACGATCTCGTGGCCCGCGACCACCTGGTCCAGCGGTACCCGTCGCTCGCGGTGCGCCGCACTGCCGGCTACGCGGTGATGGAGCAGGCGCTGGTCGAGGAGATCGGCCGCCGCACCGGCCTCGATCCCGCCCGCGACCCGTACCCGGCGCTGGCGGTGGCCGCCGCCATCGCCGCCATCCGGGTGGTCGTGGCCGTGTGGCACGACCAGGACCGCCCTGGCCCGCTCGCCGACGCCCTGGCCGCCGCCTTCGACCAGATCGCCGCCGGCCTGCCGGCTCCGGTCCCCGCGCTCAGCCCCGGGTGAGGCAGGCCAGCCGCCGGGCCAGGTCCTTGCGGTACGCGGCCGGATGCCGGACCAGCACCGCCGGGTCCCACGGGTCGGCCGGCCCCGTCGCCTCCGCCGCCGCCAGCCTCACCGCCCACCCGAGGGCGTGGTACGCGCCCCAGTAGCGCAGCCGTTCCTCGTCGAGCGGGCCGGCCCCCGCGGCGCCCTCGTAGGCGCTGCGGTAGCCGTCGGTGATCATCTCCCGGACCGTCTTGAGCATCTTGCGCTGGCCCATGCCCTCGGCCAGGTAGGGCACCGACCAGAACATGAGGGTGGTGAGCGCCAGGTCGTACTCGGGGTCGGCCAGCCGGACCGACGACCAGTCGACCACGATGGCGTCGGCGGTCTCGCCCGGCTCCAGGCGGACCGACGCGGGCTGGAAGTCGCCGTGGCACACCGCCGGATCGGCGGGCGCCGGGGCATGGCCGGCGAGCCAGGCCCGCTCGGCGGCGAACCGGTCGCCGAGGCCGGTGGCCGTCAGCGCTCGGTCGAGGACGGCCAACGGCGGGTCGCAGGTGGCCGACGGCGTCCCGGCCGGCGCCGCCGCCACCGGGACCGCCCGCAGCCGGGCGTGGAGGCCCGCCATCGACCGCAGCAGGTCGGGGATGGCCAGGGGGTTCTGCCCCAGGACCTCGACCAGCGAGTGCGACGGCCCCTGCCCGACGACGACGGCCGCCGTGCCACCGGCACCGCCACCGTCGCCGGGCGTGTCGACGACGCCGAGCACGGGCGACGTGGGCAGGCCGTGGGCGGCGACGGCGAGGTGCCAGGCGGCCTCCCGCCGCGCCGCGGCGGCCTCCGCCCCGATCCGGACGACCACCGGACCGTCCCACGGCGCCGGCGGCGCCCCCGCCACGCGGCACCCGTAGGCGCCGGCCCCGAACCCTCCCGCCAGGACCTCGGGCGGCCCGGCCAGCGTCACCCCGGCCCCCAGCGCCGCCGACGCCACGGCCACCACCGCGACCTCGGCCGCCACCGGCCCGAGAGCGGGCGCCGCGGTGCCGGTCAGTTCCACGCCGCCACCTCCCGGGCCGGGGTGAGCAGGGCCGTCTCGATCC
>DASXRH010000082.1:0-4516 GCA_036506715.1 Acidimicrobiales bacterium | reverse complement strand
GGGGAGGCCTTGTGGGGGGGAACAAGGTGGGGTACTTTCCCACGAAGTGGAGAGCAGTGGGAACCCCGGGGGCACCCAGGCGGGTGCGGCCACGGCCGGCGGTGCGGTCGCCGCCCCGGCGCGCCCGGCCGGGCCCCGGTTCTTCACCGGCTCGTTCGACCACCTGATCGACGACAAGAACCGGCTAGTCCTGCCGGCGCCGTTCCGGCCGCGGCTTGCCGGGGGCGCCTACCTCGGGCCCCTCGACGGTTGCCTCGGCCTGTGGCCCGACGACGAGATCGAGGCGGTGTTCGCGAAGTGGGACGACGCCGTCGCCCTCGGCATCGTCTCCGAGGAGGCGGCCGAGGCGTTCGTCGCCTCGACCTTCCCCGTGCAGCCCGACGCCCAGGGCCGCATCGTCGTGCACAAGGCGCTGCGGGCCTTCGGCGAGCTGGCCGGCCCCGTGATGGTGGTCGGCGCCCGCTCCCGCCTCGGCGTGTGGGCCCGCGACCGGTGGGACCGGCGCATGCACGCCATCCCCGACGGGCCCGACGCGGCCCTCCGCCAGGCGGCCCGGGACCTCAAGCTGTGACCCGCCCCACCCCCCGCCCCGACCACATGCCAGCCCACCACCCTGGTGCGGTCCCGCTCGCCCGCCGGCCCCCGGCCGGCGAGGTGGAAGGCCCCATCTCCGCTCGCTGCCCATCCAGCCCGTACCGGGGAGACATCCCGGCGGGCGCCGCCGCCCGGGAGGCCCGGCGGTGAGCGGGACCGCACCGCAGTTCGCGCACCGGCCGGTGCTCGTCGACCTGGTGGTCGAGCTGTTCGCCCCCGTTCCCCCAGGGGTGGTCGTCGACGCCACGCTGGGCGGAGGCGGCCACGCCGAGGCGCTCCTCGACGCCCACCCCCACCTGTCGCTCGTCGGGCTCGACCAGGACCCCGACGCCATCGCCGCCGCCTCGGCCCGCCTGGCCCGCTTCGGCGACCGGGTGGCGGTGCGCCGCACGCGCTTCGACCGCCTGGCCGAGGTGCTGGCCGACCTCGGCGACGCCGGCGCCTCGGGCGCGCTGTTCGACCTCGGTGTCAGCTCGCCCCAGCTCGACCGGCCCGAGCGGGGCTTCAGCTACCGGGCCGAGGGCCCGCTCGACATGCGCATGGACCCCAGCCGCTCGCCCAGCGCCGCCGACCTGGTCAACGGGGCCGACGAGGCCGAGCTGGCTCGGCTGCTGCGCGCCTACGGGGACGAGCGCTACGCCCGGCGCATCGCCCACGCCATCGCCGGCCACCGCCCCATCGCCACCACCGCCCAGCTGGCCGACATCGTGCGCGACGCCGTCCCCGCCCCCGCCCGCCGCCGGGGCGGCCACCCGGCTCGGCGCACGTTCCAGGCCATCCGCATCGCCGTCAACGACGAGCTGACCGTCCTGCCCGGCACGCTCGACGACGCCATCGACGCGCTCGTCCCCGGGGGCCGCTGCGTCGCCATCGCCTACCACTCGGGCGAGGACCGCATCGTCAAGGACCGCTTCCGCCACGCCGAGACCGGCGGCTGGACGGGGCCGTCCCACCTGCCCACCCCGCCCGGCGTCCACCCGGCGGCCCGGCTGCTGCGCCGCGGCGCCTGGCGCCCGACCGACGCCGAGATCGCCGACAACCCCCGCGCCGAGGCGGCCCGCCTCCGCGCCGTCGAGAAGCTCGAGCTCCAGGAGGTGGCGTGATGGCCGACGTCCGTGTCGCCCGCATCCCCCAGACCACGCCCCGGCGCACCGACCGCGATCGGGCCCGTGAGGCCGAGCGGCGCCGCGACCACCTCAAGGTGGTCGGGCCGGTCCGGCGCACGATCCGGGTCCGGCTCAGCCGGCGCTCCGGCGTCGTGCTGACCGTGCTCGCCTTCGTCGCCCTGTTCGGGGTGGCGGCCAGCCACGCGCTGCTGATCCAGAACCAGGCCTCGGTCGACGCCCTCGACCAGCAGGTCGCCACCGCCCAGGCCCGCTACGAGAAGCTGCGCCTCGAGGTCTCCGAGCTCGAGTCGCCCCAGCGCATCAGCACCGAGGCCCAGCAGGAGCTGGGGATGGTGCCGGCGGGCGAGACCGTGTGGCTCACCCCCGACCAGCCGGCCCCCGCCGACGGGGCGGTCCAGGACCCGATCGAGTCCACCGACACGAGCGCGGAGCGGATGAAGCCGTATCTCGAGGCCGCGCCATGACGCGGCGGGACGGGTCGTCGCGCTCCTCATCGGCGAACCGTTCCCGTCGCAGCGACACCAAGGCGGGGCGGACCAGGACCACGACGACGGGGCGCACGACAACCCGCGCCCGGCCGGCCACCGGGCCGGCGGCGCGGCGGGGGCGCTCACCCCGGACGACCCGCCCCGCCGAGCGCCACCGGCCCCGGCACCCGGCGGCCGCCGCCCGGCCCCGCCGGGGCGGCAGCCGCGACCCCGGACCCGACCCCCGGTCCCGGGTCATCGCCCTGCTGGTGGCCATGGTCCTGCTGTTCGGGGTCGTCGTGGTCCGCCTCGGCTACGTGCAGGTGGTGGGGGCCGACCGCTACGTCGACTACGGCGACGAGCAGCGCATCCAACCCATCGAGGTCGCCGGCGGCCGGGGGTCGATCTTCGACCGCAATGGCCGCGACCTGGCCATCTCCATCCCCCAGACCACCGTGGCCGCCGACCCGAGCGTGGTGGCGGCGCCGGCCACGGCCGCCCACCGGCTCGCGCCCGTCCTCGGCCTGGACGAGACCGACCTGCTGAAGAAGCTGACCGGCGAGGGCCGCTTCGTGTACCTCGCCCGCCAGGTCGACGACAACGTCGCCGCGGCCGTGAAGGCCCTGCACATCGACGGGGTCATCACGTTCCACGAGCAGGCCCGCTTCAACCCGGCCGGCGACCTGGCCCGGGCCCTGCTGGGCGAGGTCGGCGTCGACAACGACGGCCTGTCCGGCCTGGAGCAGGCCTACGACGGCGACCTGGCCGGCCGCAACGGCCGCCTGGTGGTCGAGCGGGACCCGGCGGGCCGCACCATCCCCGCCGGCCGCCACCAGCTCGACCCCGCCGTCCCCGGCGACGACCTGGTCCTCACGCTCGACAGCAGCCTGCAGTACACGGTCGAGGGCATCCTGGCCGGCCAGATCGACGCCACCGGCGCCCAGGGCGGCATCGCCATCGTGTCGAACCCCGAGACCGGCGAGGTCCTGGCGCTGGCCAACCAGCAGCGCGACCCGGCCACCGGGGCCGTCGCCAACGCCACCAACGACCTGGCCGTCACCGCCAACTACGAGCCCGGCTCGGTCAACAAGCTGATCACCCTGTCGGCCGCCCTCGAGGAGGGCCTGGTCACCCCGGAGACGGTGGTCGAGGTGCCCAGCGCCCTGCGGGTCGCCGACCACACCTACTACGACTCGCACGCCGGTGCCCTGACCGTGACCGATATCCTCGCCAAGTCGTCCAACGTGGGCACGATCAAGCTGGCGCAACAACTGGGGAAGGCCCGGCTGGACGAATACCTTCGCAAATTCGGGTTCGGCCGTACCACGGGCCTCGGCCTGCCCCATGAGGAGAACGGCGAGTTGCCCAACCTCGACGACTGGTATGGCACCTCGATCGGGTCGATTCCCATCGGCCACGGGATCTCGGTCACCGCCATGCAGATGCTCTACGCCTACAACGTCATCGCCAACGACGGCGTGTACCAACCGCCCCGCCTGGTGAACGCCACGGTGGACGAGGACGGGCACCGCCACCCCGTGGCCCCCGCCGACCCGCGCCGGGTCGTGTCGCCGACGACGGCCGCCCGCATGCGTGCCATGCTCACGCAGGTGATCGCGACCGGGACCGGCAAGGCCGCCGCCATCGACGGCTACGACGCCGCCGGCAAGACGGGCACCGCCCGCAAGCCCCAGCCGGGGGGCGGCTACACCGACGACGCCGGCAACTACCACTACATCTCCACCTTCGCCGGCTTCCTGCCGGCCGACGACCCCAAGCTGTCGATCATCGTGGTCATCGACGAGCCCACGACGTCGCCGTACGCCGCCCAGGTGGCCGCCCCGGCCTTCGCCGAGATCGGCCGGCATGCCCTGCGGCTGCTGGGCATCCCGCCCACCGCCCAGCCGCGGGCACCCCTGGCCATCGACGCCCCGCCGGTGCGGGCCACTCCGGCCGCCGCGCCGACCACCGTGCCGCCCACGACCGTGGCCACCGCGTCGCCCACCCCCGGCGAGCCCGGCATGGAGGCCGACCCCGACGCGGGTACCCCTGCGGCCCCGCCAGAGGCGGTCGGCACCGGGCCCCCCGTCGGGGACTGAGGGGTGCGCCTCCGCCACCTCGCCGCCGCCGCCGAGGTTGTTCGCACCGGGCTCACCGGGCCCGACCGCGACCCGGACCTCACGGCCGTGGTCCACGACACCCGCGCCGTCATCCCCGGGGCGCTGTTCTGCTGCGTGCGGGGCAGCCGCACCGACGGCCACGACCTCGCGCCCGCGGCCGTGGCCTCCGGGGCTGCCGCCCTGCTGGTCGACCACCCGCTGCCCCTCG
>DASXRH010000081.1:0-1725 GCA_036506715.1 Acidimicrobiales bacterium | reverse complement strand
GCCCTGCTGGAGCGGCGAGGGGCGACCGTGGCCCTGGTGACCACCGGGGGCCTGCGCGACGTGATCGAGATCGGTCGCCAGGACCGGCCCTCGCTCTACGACCAGCTGGCCTCGCGGCCGGAGCCGCTGGTCCCCCGGGCGCTGCGCTACGAGGTGGCGGGGCGGCTGGCCGCCGACGGGGCGGAGCTGGCGCCGGTGGCCGTGGGCGACGAGGACCTGCCTGCCGTCGACCCCGCCGCCGAGACGGTGGCCGTGTGCCTGCTCCACGCCGACATCGAGCCGGCCCACGAGCGGGCGGTGGCCGCGGCGCTGCGGGCCCGCGGCCACGACGTCACCTGCTCGCACGAGGTGTCGCCCGAGATGCGGGAGGTCGAGCGCACGGTGACCACGGTCATCAACGCCGCCCTGCGGCCCCTGTGCCGGGCCTACCTGCGGGGCATCGACGACCTGGCCGGCGAGGTGCTGGTCATGACCTCGTCTGGCGGGCTGCTGCCCGCGGCCGAGGCCGCCGACCTGCCGGCGGCGCTGCTGCTGTCGGGCCCGGCCGGCGGGGTGCGGGCGGGGGCGGCGGCGGCCGTGGCCAACGGGTTCGCCGACGCGGTCACCTTCGACATGGGGGGCACCTCGACCGACGTGTGCCTCATCCTGGACGGCGCGCCGGCCCCGGCGGCCGAGCGGCAGGTGGCCGGGTTCACCGTGCGCTTCCCGGCGCTCGACGTCCACACCATCGGGGCCGGTGGCGGCTCGCTGGCCCGCATCGACCCCGGCGGAGCGCTGGTGGTCGGGCCCCAGTCGGCCGGGGCCGATCCCGGGCCGGCCTGCTACGGCCGGGGCGGCGACCGGCCCACCGTCACCGACGCCGACCTGGTGGCCGGGCGCATCCCCGTGGAGGCGGCCTTCGGCGGGCTGCGGCTCGACCGGGCGGCGGCCGCGGCGGCGCTGGCCGGGGCGGGGGTGACGGCCGGCGGCGTGATCGCCGTGGTCGACGCCAACATGGAGCGGGCTCTGCGGGCGGTGTCGGTCGAGCGCGGCGTCGATCCGCGGGGCCTGGCGCTCGTCGCCTTCGGGGGGGCCGGGGCGCTGCACGCCTGTGCCCTGGCCGACGCGCTGGGCATGCCGGCCGTGGTCGTCCCCGCCCGGGCCGGCGTGCTGTCGGCCGTGGGCCTGCTCACCGCCCCCCGGCGCCGGGACCTCGTGCGGTCGTGGCCCACCCCCGACGACCACGCCGGCCTGACCGGGGCGGCCGCCGCGCTGGCCCGGGAGGCGGTGGCGCTGGTCGGCGACGACGACGCAGCCGTCGCGACCGCGTTCGACTGCCGCTACCGGGGCCAGAGCCACGAGATCACCGTGCCGGCCGTCGATGCGTTCGGCGACGAGCACCGGCGCCGCAACGGCTACGCCCGGCCCGGCGACCCGGTCGAGGTGGTGGCGGTGCGGGCGGTGGCCACCCGGCCCCCGGCCGTCGCCGCCGACCGGGTCCCCGACCCGCCGGCCCGCATCGACGGCCCCGTGACGGGGCCCGCCGTCATCGCCGAGCCCGACTGCACGATCTGGGTGGCCGACGGCTGGGAGGCCCGGGCCGGCGCCGCAGGCGCGCTGGTCCTGCGCCGGGCCCCGGGCGGCGGCGGGGGGCCGGCGTGAGCCTCGACCCGGCGGCGCTCCAGGTGCTGATCTCCCGGCTGACCGGGGTGGCCGAGGAGATGGGGGCGGTGCTGCGGCGGGCCG
>DASXRH010000080.1:0-7169 GCA_036506715.1 Acidimicrobiales bacterium | reverse complement strand
TCAGCACCCCCGAGTCGGGCCACACCGACCGGGTGCGGGCCGTGCAGGTCGAGGGGGCCAACGTCCAGCAGGCCATCGCCTGGGCACTCGACGCCGACGCCGACCTGGCCCTGGGCCTGGCCGCCAACTTCGGGTGGCACTGGTACACCACGATGCAGGCCGTCCTGGCGTGGCGGATCCTCACCACCGCACTGGCGCAGGCCGACTCCGCCCCCGCCGAGGCGGTGGCCCGGGCCCGGGCGCTGGCCGGGCTGGTGGGCGTGCTGGCGGGCCACGGCGACGAGGCCGAGGCGCTGTCCGAGCTGGCCCTGCCCATCGAGGAGGAGATCGGCGACCCGGTGCGGCTCGGCTGGTACTGCTTCCTGCGGGCGTCGCAGCGGGTGTTCTCGTCGCAGGCGACCGAGGCGGTGGCCTGGCTGGACCGGGCGCAGTGCTGGTTCGACCAGGCCGGCGACGACCACGGGCTGGCAGCCGTCGACTACCAGCGGGGCGTGGCGGCCGGGTTCCTGGGCGACCTCGACGAGGCAAGGCGGCTGCTGCAGCGCGCCCGGGACGCCTCCCGCCGCAACGGCAACCACATGACGCTCATGGCGGCGCTGGCCCGGCTGGGCGAGGTGGCCGAGCGGGACCGCCGGCCCGACGACGCCTACGCCGCCTGGGACGAGCTGCGCACGCTGGCCGGGGCCGCCGGCGTCCCCGCGCTGGTCACGCTGGGCGCGGCGGGCATGGCGCTGGTGCGGATCGACACCGGCGACGCCGGCGCCGCCACCCGGCTGGCCGACGAGGCGATGGCCGCCAGCCGCGACGGGTTCTCGCCGGTGATCGGCGGCTACGTGCTGGCGGCGTGGGGTGTGGTGCAGGCCGCCTACGGCGACCGGCTGGCCGGCGCCGAGCGGGTCGAGGAGGCCGCCGGCCTGTTCAGCCGGGTCGGCTACCACGGCGGCGCCGCCGAGTGCTGGTGGCGGCTCAGCCGGGTCAACGCCCGCCGGGGCGACAACGGCGACGCCCTGCGCTGCGCCGAACAGGCGGTGGCATGCGCCGAGCGGGGCGACGACCTGGTGGTGCGGGGCCAGGCCCGGGCCCAGCTCGAGGAGGCCCGCAAGCTGGCCAGCTGAGGCGTGTCAACCAGGTGGCCGTGCTCGGCGTCGTAGAGGCGGACATGGTCCGCGGGACGACGCGAGGAGGCGGGCACCATGGGACAGAACCGGAGGAGCCGGGCGTGGCGGACGGCGGCGGTGGCGGTGATCGCCGCCACCGGTGTGGCGTGCAGTGGGCACGCCGGCGAGCCGGGCCAGCGATCGGCGCCGCAGACGTCGTCGCCGTCGACGACGGCGACGACGGCGACCGCGACACCAGGCACGACGGCGGCCGGGACGGGCGCGTCGGGGGACGCGGGCGCGGTGGCAGCCGACGAGTGCACGGAGGCGCAGGCCTGGGGCGCGGGCCCGCGGAGCTCGGACGCCATGAGCCCGGAGGACATGTACCTGGTCCGGGCGGGGCAGCACCCCTGCTACGACCGGATCGTGTTCGACGTCAACGGCCCCCGGGCGGTCGGCTTCGGCGCCCGCTACGTGCCCGGAGAGGTCACCGCCGACCCGTCGGCCGAGCCCGTGCCCACCGCGGGAGCGGCCGCCCTGCAGGTGGTCGTGCGGGCCCCGGCGCTCGGCTACGGCACGTCGGGCCACCAGCCGTGGCGGGCGCCCGACCAGGTCAACGACCCGTACTACACGGCCGAGCAGCTCCAGGGCTGGGCGTCGCTGCGGGAGGTCCGCTTCGCCGGGTCGTTCGAGGGGATCACCACCGTCGCGGTCGGGGTCGAGGCGGAGCTGCCGTTCCGGGTGGGCTCGTACGAGCAGGACGGCATCGCACACGTCTACCTGGACATCGCCCACCCCCGCCCGGGCGGCTGAGCCGGGCCTGACAGCGGCTGTCAGCCGGGCGCAAGGGGCGTACAAGCGGCGGCGCCCACGGTGCTGTGGACAGACACACCGCACGAAGGACCGCTGCCATGTCCCAGTTCCTGTACCGGCTCGGCCGGCGCTGCGCCGCTCACCCGTTCCGCACGCTCGGCGTGTGGGTGGTGCTCGCGGTGGCGGTGTTCGGCGTGGGCTCCGCCGTCGGCGGCGACCCCGTCAACGACTACCGGGTGCCCGGCGTCGAATCGCAGGACGCGTCCGACACGCTCGCCGCCCGCTTCCCGGACTTCGCCGGCTCGTCCGGCCGGGTCGTGTTCCACGTCGATCAGGGCCGGATCGACGATCCGGCGAACCGGGCGGCGATCGAGGGCGCGGTCGGCCGCCTGGCCGACGGTCCCGACGTCACCGTGGTCAGCGACCCGTTCGCCCCGGACGCCCCCACCGTCAGCCCCGACGGCCGAACGGCGTTCACCACCGTCCAGTACGGCGAGCTGACCCTCCAGCCCGAGCACTACGACGCCGTGGTCGACGCGGTCGCGCCCACCCGGGCCGACGGCGTGCAGACCGAGATCTCCGGCGACATCGCTGGGGCCGGCGCCGAGGTCCAGGGTCAGGAGGGCATCGGCCTGGCCGTGGCGCTGATCGTGCTGCTCATCGCCTTCGGGTCGCTGATCGCCGCCGGCATCCCCCTGGTCACCGCCCTGATCGGCGTGGCGCTCGGCATGGCCGGCCTCGGGATCATGGCCGGGTTCACCAGCGTCCCCGACACCTCGCCGGTGCTGGCCATCATGATCGGGCTGGGCGTCGGCATCGACTACGCCCTGTTCGTCGTCACCCGGTTCCGCCAGCACCTGCACGAGGGCATGCCGGTGGTCGACGCCGCCGGCCGGGCCAACGCCACCGCCGGCCAGGCGGTGCTGTTCGCCGGCACCACGGTGGTCATCGCGATCATCGGCCTGCTGCTCGCCGGCCTACCGGCGGTCACCACCATGGGCTTCGCCATCGCCATCACGGTGGTCGTGGCCATGCTCCTGGCCGTGACCCTGCTGCCGGCCCTGCTGGGTTGGGCCGGGCCCCGCATCGACCGCCTGGCCATCCACCGGCGCAAGGCCGTCGACGCCGCCCACGAGACGGTCTCCGGGCGGTGGGCGCACCACGTCGGCCGCCGGCCGGCCCGCTACGCCGTCGGCGCCCTGGTGGCGCTGGTGGCGCTGGCCGCCCCGGTGGCCGGCCTGCGGGTCGGGTTCGCCGACGACGGCAACGCCGCCCCCGACACCACCCAGCGCGCGGCCTACGACCTGACCACCGCGGCCTACGGCCCCGGGTTCAACGGACCGCTCACCGTCGTGGTCGACGGCACCGAGGGGGCCCGGGGGGCCCGGGCGGTCGCCCAGGTCCACGACGCGCTGGCCACCACCCCCGGGATCGCCCGGGTCAGCCAGCCGCTGGCCAACGACGGCGGCGACACCACCGTGGTCTTCGCCACCCCGGCGACGGCCCCGGGCGACGAGGCCACCGCCACCCTGCTCGACCACGTGCGCGCCGACGTCCTGCCCGAGGCGACGGCCGGCACCGGGGCCACTGCCCAGGTGACCGGGGCCACGGCCTTCTTCGAGGACCTGTCGGTGCGGATCAGCGACCGCCTGCCGATCTTCATCGCCGCCGTGGTGGCCCTGTCGTTCGTGCTGCTGGCGATCGTGTTCCGGTCGCTGCTGGTGCCGCTGAAGGCGGCGGTCATGAACGTGCTGTCGATCGGCGCCGCCTACGGCGTGATCGTCGCCATCTTCCAGTGGGGCTGGCTGAAGGGCGTCGTGGGCCTGGACGAGACCGTGCCGATCAACCCCTTCGTCCCGCTCATCATGTTCGCGATCCTGTTCGGGCTGTCGATGGACTACGAGGTGTTCCTCCTGTCCCGCATCCGGGAGGAGTGGCTCCGCACCGGCGACAGCCACACCTCGGTGGTCGACGGCCTCGGCGCCACGGCCCGGGTGATCACCTCGGCGGCGCTCATCATGATCAGCGTCTTCCTGGGCTTCGTGATGACCGACGACGTGACGATCAAGATGTTCGGCATCGGCCTGGCGACCGCCGTCCTGCTCGACGCCACCGTGGTGCGGATGGTGCTGGTCCCCGCGACCATGGCCCTGCTCGGCAACGCCAACTGGTGGCTGCCGGGCTGGCTGGACCGGCTGCTGCCCCACCTCGACCTCGAGGGCGGGGCCGACGCCGAGGCCGCGGCCATCGACGGCGCCGCGGACGGGACCGACGGCGAGCGCGAGCTCGAGCCGGCCGGCGCGGGGGTGGGGTGAGCGCCGTGGGCGCCCCCACCGTCACCTCCGGCCCCGGGGTGGGCGGCGATCCGTTCGCCGCCCACGCCGGGGTGCGGGTCGAGGCCGCCGACGGCGACGCCCCCTGCGGCCTGGCCGTGGCCAGCCTCGACCCCGCCCCCTGGGCGCCGGCCGCCGGCCCGGTGCCGACCGGGGCGGTCCTCGTCCTGGTGGACGCGGCCGCCCGGGCGGCGGCCGTCGCCGCCCTCACCGGGCCCGACCGCCCGGCCGGCCCCGCCGCCCTGGTGGCCACCGCCACCTCGGTCCAGCACCACCGGTCCGCCGCCGGACCGCTGGTCGCGGCAGCCAGCGTGCCGTGCGAGGGGGTGCTCGCCGACCGGGCCCGCGACGACGGCACGGTGCGGTTCTCGGTGGCCGTCGAGGTCACCGACGGCGAGGGGCAGCGGGTCGCCGTCGCCTCGGTGCAGTGGGCGGCCCGGGTCTGATCGCCCGCGGGGCGGTCAGGCGAGACCCAGCCGCACCAGCTGGTCGTCGGGGGCGTCCACCGCGGCCAGTGCGGTGCGCAGCAGGTCGACCATCTCGGCCTCGAGGCGGGCCTCGCCGGTGCGGTTCTCGGCCTCGTCGGGGTCGACGTCGAGGTCGTAGAGGTGGCTGCCACGCTCGCCGGTCATGGCCCAGAAGGGCAGGGGGTCGCCGGGGCCGTACGGCTGGCGGATGACCGGCACCATCGAGCCCGGCATGACGTCGAGGCGGGCCCGGGCGTCGGGGGGCGGCAGGGCCTCGACCCCGTGCACGGGCAGCGGCATGGTCGACCACCGGTTGGACCACATCGACAGCGGCCGGTTGCCGGACACGGGCGCCCGGGCGTACTTGTAGCGACCGTCGGTGACCTGCACCCAGTTGCCCCAGACGCCGGTGAGGGCCCACTCCCGCACCGTGGCGCCGCCCGGGGCCGGGTCCAGCAGGGGGCGCAGCGAGGCGCCGTGGGTGCGGTGGTCGGGGGTGACGCCGAACACGTCGGCCAGCGTGGCGTGGAGGTCGACGCTCGTCGTCAGCGCGTCGCAGGTGCCGCCGCCGGCCACGCCCGGCCAGTGGACGAGCAGCGGCACGTGGCCCAGCGGCTCGTACTGCGGCACCCCCGGCTTGCCCCAGATGTCGTCGCCACCCCGGGTATCGCCCAGGTAGTGGCCGTGGTCGGTGCAGACGACGACGGCCGTGTCGTCCCAGTGACCGCCGTCGTCGAGAGCGGCGACCACCTGGGCGAACCAGTGGTCGATCATCGACAGCTTGGCGCCGTAGTTGGCCCGGATGTGGCGGCCCTCGGCCTCGCCGAGCAGTCCCCGGCGCACCCCGCCGACCACGTAGGGCGGCCAGATGACCAGGTCGTCGGGCCACGGCTCGTCCTGGTAGCGGCCGAGCCAGGGCGCCGGGACGTCGAAGGGCTCGTGGGGGTCGAACTCGTCGACGAACAGCAGCCAGCGGTCGTGGTGGGGCGCCGACCGCCGCAGCCAGTCGGCGGCCGTGGCCATGGTGCGGGGACCGGGGTAGTCCTCCTCGGCCCGGAAGAAGGTGCGGGACCGGTCGTAGGGCCGGTCGACGCCGAGGCCGTCGCCCATGAGCCGCCGCCAGAACCAGGCGCCGTCGCGGGCGGGCGGCGCCGGCGTGCCCACCCACGAGGTGTCGGCGTGGGTGCGCCAGGGATCGCCCTCGTGGCCCCGCACGTAGTCCCAGCCGGCGAAGTCGGTGTGGTAGTTCTCGCCACCGGTCTCGAACAGGTGCGGGTGGTCGCTGACCAGCATCGTCGTCACCCCGGCGGCCCGCAGGTCGGCGGTGATCGGGCGCTCCCACAGCTCGATCGACCCCCATGGCTTCCACAGGAAGTCGAGGGCCCCGCACAGGATGTCGTGCCGGGCCGGCATGCACGGCAGCGACCCGGTGACGTGGTTGGTGAACCGGGTGGCCCGGCGGGCGAACGCGTCGAGGTGGGGGGTGGCGAACTCGCGGCCGCCGTAGCTGCCCAGCATGTGGCGGTTGAGCGAGTCGAGGAGGACGACGACCACGTTGGTGGGGGTGGCGGCCATGGCCGGATGATACGGGCGTGCCCGGGGTCGGCCCCCGGGGCGTACCCTCCGGGCGTGCCACCTGGGGACCCCGCCACGCCACCGTCGCCCGACGCAGGGGGCGACGACCTCGAGGCCCGCCTGGCCGATCCGGTGCTGGTGGCGGCGCGGGCCGACGCGCCCCCGCCCGGCGAGCCGCCGGCGGTGTGGGGCGGGCTGGTGCCCGACGGGGCGCTCGACGACGCCGCCGTCGAGGCCCGGGCCCGGGGCCTGCTCGACCAGATGTCGGTGCACGAGAAGCTGTCGCTGCTGGCCGGCGACGAGGACATCGGGGTCCGGGCCCTGGCCACCATGGCCCGCCACTACAACGAGACGCCGTACGTGGCCGGCGCCGTGCCGCGCCTCGGCGTGCCCGGCATCCGCTTCAGCGACGGTCCCCGCGGGGTGGTCATGGGCCACGCCACCGCCTTCCCGGTGCCCATGGCCCGGGCCGCGACCTTCGACCCGGCGCTCGAGGAGCGGGTGGGCGACGCCATCGGCGTCGAGTGCCGGGCCCTCGGCGCCAACCTGTTCGCCGGCGTGTGCGTCAACCTGCTGCGCCACCCGGGGTGGGGCCGGGCCCAGGAGACGTTCGGCGAGGACCCCCACCTGCTGGGCGAGATGGGCGCCGCCCTGGTGCGGGGCAGCCAGCGCCACGTGATGGCCTGCGTCAAGCACTTCGCCTGCAACTCGATCGAGGACCACCGGCTGTCGGTCGACGTCCGCATCGACGAGGACGACCTGCACGACGTCTACCTGCCCCACTTCCGCCGGTGCGTCGAGGCGGGCGCCGCCGCGGTGATGAGCGCCTACAACCGGGTGAACGGCGTTCGCTGCGGCCACCACCACCACCTGCTCACCGAGGT
>DASXRH010000079.1:0-3373 GCA_036506715.1 Acidimicrobiales bacterium | reverse complement strand
GCGGCCCCCGTGGCAGAGGCCGCGTCGGGGGAGTCGGCGGCGGTCGAGGCGGCGCCGCCCGATGCGGGACAGGGGGCGGCTGCCCCCGCGGCGCCGGATGCGGCGGTCGCGCCGGCGGCCGGGGCGCCGGATGCCACGGTCGGCCCGGAGGCCGGGGCGCCGGATGCCGGGGTCGGCCCGGAGGAGGCAGCGGCGGCCGGGGGACGGGGGTCGGCGCCGCGGCGGGTGATCGTGGACATCGATCCCTGGTCGTTCGTGGTGGTGGCAGCAGCGGCGGCGGTGGCGGTGGCGCTGTTCGCCATCGGGGACGCGGCCGCGGACGTGCTCACCGGCATCGGCGTCGGCGTGGTACTTGGGGTGGCGCTGTCGCCCGTCGTCGGCGCCGTGCAGCGGCGGTGGCACACGTCCCGGGGCAGCGCAGTGGTCATCGTGGGCACCGGGCTGACCATCGCCATCGCCATCGTGGTGCTGCTGGTCGGGCCGGCGGCCATCCGGCAGTCGCGGGAGTTCAGCCAGGAGCTGCCCAGCACGGTCCGCGAGTTCTACACATGGCCGGTCGTCGGTCCCCGGCTGGAGAAGGCCGACGCCGCGGGCACCGTCGAGGACTGGCTCAACGACGCGCCGGCCAGGGTCGACGACGCCACGCTGGCCAACCTGGGCGAGCGGCTGCTCGGCGGGGTGCTCAGCACCATCGTCGTGCTGGTCACCGCCCTCGGGGTCATGGTCGACGGCGAGATCCTGGTGCGGCGGCTGCGGGCGCTGGTGCCCCCCGCCGACCGAGAACGCACGACGCGCATGGCGCGCATCGTGTACTCGACCTTCGGCAGCTACTTCGCGGGGTCGCTGTTCGTCGCCGTGCTGGCCGGGCTGGTCATCCTGTCGGCCGGTCTGCTCATCGGCGTGCCCCTGGCCCCGGTTGCCGGGCTGTGGACCACGCTGACCAACCTCATCCCCCAGGTCGGCGGGTTCCTGGGCGGCGGGTTCTTCGTGCTGCTGGCCTTCACCCAGGGGCCGGTGCAGGCGGCCTTGGCGCTGGCCGTGTTCCTCGCCTACCAGAACCTCGAGAACCACATCATCCAGCCGGCCATCGTGGGCCGGGCCGTCAACCTGTCACCGCCGGCCACGATGCTGGCGGCGCTGGTCGGTGGCGCCGCCGCGGGGGTGCCGGGCGCGCTGGTGGCCACCCCGCTGCTGGGGGCGGTGAAGGCCATCTACCTCGACAGCCGGGGTCAGATGCCCGACGCCGAAGTCGACGTGGTGCGGCGGCGGCTGTCGCACATCCTGCACCGCAACTCCGGGGAGACCGAGGAGGCCGACGAGACGCCGACGGCGCCGGCCGCCGACCAGGCGGGTGCCCCCGACCAGCCGGACTGACCGGGACCGGGACCGACGATCCGAACGGACCGCCCGGCGCGGCGCCTACAGGGGCAGGTCGCCGGTGGCGGCCCGGGTGGAGCCGTCGTCCTTGTAGGCGGCGATGGTCCGCTGGGCGATGCGCATCTGGTGGACCTCGTCGGCGCCGTCGGCGAACCGGGCCCACCGGGCGTGCTGGTACATCGACGCCAGCGGCGTGTCGGTCGAGTAGCCGAGCGCCCCGTGGACCTGGATCGAGCGGTCGATGATGCGACCCAGGGCGTTGGCCACGAAGTGCTTGGCCATCGACACCTCGGACCGGAAGTCGAGCTTGTTGTCGATGCGGTAGGCGGCGTGCAGCACCATGAGCTTGGCCTGGTACAGCTCCATGGTGGAGTCGGCGATCATCCACTGGATGCCCTGCTTCTCGGCCAGCAGCGAGCCGTGGGCGAACCGGTTGAGCGACCGGTCGACCATCATGTCCAGCGCCGTCTCGGCCTGCGCGATCCAGCGCATGCAGTGGGCCAGGCGGGCCGGCCCCAGCCGCGACTGGCCGAGCAGGTGCCCCTCGCCCCGGCCGCCCAGCATCCGGTCGGCCGGCACCCGCAGGTCCTCGATGCGGATCTCGGAATGGCCGGTCGAGCCGTGCATGGTCTCGACCTCGCGCACCTCGGTCCACCCCTCCGACGGGATCTCGACGATGAAGGCCGAGTTGGCCGCCTGGGGCAGGTCGGGGTCGTCCTCGGTGCGGGCGATGAGGATGGCGAAGTCGGCGCGATGGGCGTTGGAGATGAACCACTTGTGGCCGCTGATGACCCACTCGTCGCCGTCCTGGTAGGCGCGGGTCTGGATCAGCGTCGGGTCCGACCCCGCCACCTCGGGCTCGGTCATGGCGAAGCAGCTGGTGGCCCGGCCCTGGCACAGCGGGCGCAGGTACTTCTCCTTCTGCTCGTCGGTGCCCCAGTGCAGCAGCGTGTGCATGTTCCCCTCGTCGGGGGCCTGGCAGTTGAGCACCCAGGGGCCCATGCGGGTCTTGGCCGCCTCGGCCTGGACCATGGCCAGCTCGACGTGGCCGAGGCCCATGCCGCCCCACTCCTCGGGCATGTGCGGGAGCCACAGGCCGGCCTCGTTGGCCGCCTTGCGCATGGCGAGGATGATCTCGATGTAGTCGGACCGGTCGAGCTCCTCCCGGTTGCCGATGCGCGCCTCGCCCGGGCGGACCACGTCGTCCATGAACGAGCGGATGCGGAGGCGCAGGTCCTCGAGCTCGGGGGTGAGGGTGAAGTCGATGGCCATGCGTGCTCAGCCTTTCGCGATGACGGATCGGGCCCGGGCGAACAGCCCGAGGGTGGTGGCGTGGAGGACGTCGCCGACGGGTGTGGGGGCCTTGCCGGCGCAGGCCCGGGCGTGGGTGCCCTCGAGGACGATGCCGAGCTTGAAGCAGGCCATGGCCGTGTACCAGCCGACGGCGGCGGTGTCGCGGGCGCTGTGCTCGGCGTAGCGGGCCACGACCTCGTCGGGCCGGGGCAGGCCGTCGGCGCTGCCGATGCCGCCGAAGCCGTCGGCGCCTGCGCGGCCGTCGGGACCGATCGGCCAGGTGCCGAGGAGGTTGCCGAGGTCGAGCAGGGGGTCGCCGATCGTGCACATCTCCCAGTCGACGATGGCGGCCACCCGGGGCCCGGCGGGGGCGATCATGACGTTGGACAGGTGGTAGTCGCCGTGCATGATCCCCGGGCGCCAGTCGGTGGGCCGGTTGTCGTCGAGCCAGGAGGCTACGGCGTCGAGGCCGGGGATCTCGGGACCGGGGTAGCCGTCGAGCTCGCCGTAGGTGTCGAGCTCGTGCATCCACCGGGGGACCTGGCGCTCGAGGAAGCCGTCGGGCCGGCCGAAGTCGGCCAGGCCGACCGCCACGTGGTCGACGGCGCCGAGCCGGGCCACGGCCTCGGCCACCTGGAGGCCCATCTCGTGGCGGACGGTGGGGTCGCCGGCGTGCAGCGGCGGCAGCCCGCCGGCGGGTTGA
>DASXRH010000078.1:0-3258 GCA_036506715.1 Acidimicrobiales bacterium | reverse complement strand
GCCCCGAGGCGACCTACGTCGTCGAGCGGGCGGTCGACCTGTTCGCCGCCGAGGTCGGTCTCGACCCGGCCGAGGTGCGGCGCATCAACCTCGTGCCCCGGTTCGACGAGGCTCACGTCACCCCGGCCGGCGCCACCTACGACTGCGGCGACTTCCCGGAGGCGCTGGCCCGCGTGCTGGCCGCCGGCGGCTACGAGGCGTTGCGGGCCGAGCAGGCCGAGCGCCGGGCCCGGAGTGACCGGGTGGCCCTCGGCATCGGGCTGTCGACCTACGTCGAGGTGACGGCCGGCCCGTTCGCCGGGGGCGAGTACGCCCGGGTCGAGGTCCTGCCCGCCGCGGACCCCGCCGCCGGGGTCGACGTGGCCGTCTACACCGGCAGCTCGCCCCACGGCCAGGGGCTGGGCACCGCGTTCGCCATGGTGGCCTCGGCCGAGCTGGGGGTGCCGATCGAGCGGGTGCGGGTCGTCCACGGCGACACCGACCAGGTGCCCCGGGGTGTCGGCACGTTCGGGTCGCGGTCCCTGCAGCTGGGCGGGGCCGCGGTGCGGGAGGCCGCCGTCGAGGTCGTGGACCGGGCCCGGCGGGTGGCCGCGGACCTCCTCGAGGCGGCCGTCGACGACGTCGTGCTCGACGTCGGGGCCGGCGCCTTCCACGTGGCCGGCTCGCCGGCGGCGGCCCGGTCGTGGGCCGACGTGGCCGCCGCCCCCGACGCCGACCTGCGGGCCGAGCACGACTTCACCGCCGCCCAGCCCACGTTCCCCTTCGGCGCCCACCTGGCGGTGGTCGAGGTCGACACCGAGACCGGCCTGGCCCGGCTGGTGCGGCTGGTGGCGGTGGACGACGCCGGCCGGGTCCTCAACCCGCTGCTCGCCGACGGCCAGCGCCACGGCGGCCTGGCCCAGGGCGCGGCGCAGGCGCTGTTCGAGGAGGTCCGCTACGACGCGGACGGCAACCCGCTGACCACCACGTTCGCGGACTACGCCTTCCCGTCGGCGGCCGAGCTGCCCAGCTTCGAGCTCATCGAGATGGCCACCCCCACCTGGGTCAACCCCCTCGGGGCCAAGGGCATCGGCGAGTCGGGCACGATCGGCTCGACGCCGGCGGTCCACAACGCGGTGTGCGACGCCCTGGCCCACCTGGGCGTGCGCCACGTCGACATGCCGTGCACGCCCGAGCGCATCTGGCGGGCCATCGCGGCCGCCGGAGGCTGACGCCGTCAGTCGCGGGGCGGCACCGGGTTCAGACGCGTGTCCCGCACCCGGCCGGGCGGCAGCAGGCCGCCGCCGTCGTGGGGGGCCACGGTGGCCATCATCACCCGGCCGGGCAGGGGGCCGAGGACGAGGTCGCCGGCCCCGGCCAGTGCGGCCCCGATGTCGGGGGCGTCGACGTCGACGGTGATGACCGCCTCGCCGGCCCGGCGCTCCACGGTGGCCCGCAGCGGGCCGAGGAAGGCAAGCTCGGCCATCGCCGGCCGGCGCCCGTAGTCGACCCGCAGCGTCACCGTGAACCCCGCCATGTGGGCCGACACCGTAGCGACGCGGGGTCGCCCGATCCGGTCACCCTCCGGTTCGCGCGACCGAATCGGCGGGTGGTGCGCGATCCGGCAAGCAGAGCCCGCCGGGACGGGGCAGGATGACGTCCGTCACACCATCGACGGGAGGGACCGCCGTGGAAATCACCGTGTCCGTCAACGGCGAGGAGCGGACGACCGAGGTCGAACCCCGCCGCCTGCTGGTGCATCACCTGCGGGACGACCTCGGGCTCACCGGCACCAATGTCGGCTGCGACACGTCGTCGTGCGGGGCCTGCACCGTCCTCCTCGACGGCGAGTCGGTCAAGTCGTGCACCGTGCTCGCCGTCCAGGCCGACGGCCACGCGGTGACCACCATCGAGGGCCTGGCCGCCACCGCCGCCACCGACGGCGAGATCGGCGGACTCCACCCCATGCAGCAGGCGTTCCACGAGCAGCACGGCCTCCAGTGCGGCTACTGCACCCCCGGCATGGTCATGGCGGCCGTGTCGTTGCTGGCCGAGAACCCCCACCCCAGCGAGGCCGAGGTGCGCAAGGGGCTGGAAGGCAACCTGTGCCGCTGCACCGGCTACCACAACATCGTGAAGGCCGTCCTGGCGGCCGCGGACGCGGGGGTGCCGGCGTGACCGTCACCGAGTCCCGGCCGGCGGGGGCGTTCGGCCAGCGGCTGCTGCGCAAGGAGGACGCCCGCCTGCTCACCGGCGAGGCCCGCTTCGTCGACGACCTCCAGATCCCGGGCGCCCTGTGGCTGGGCATGGTCCGCAGCCCGTTCGCCCACGCCCGCATCGGCAACATCGACACCAGCGCGGCCACGGCCATGCCCGGCGTGCGCCACGTGTTCACCGGCGACGACCTGCGCGACGCGTGGCCGACGTCCATGCCCTGCGCATGGCCGGTCACCGAGGACATGAAGGCCCCCGAGCACTGGCCGGTCGCCCGCGACAAGGCCTGCTACGTGGGCGACATCGTGGCCGTGGTCGTGGCCGACAGCCGCTACGCGGCCGCCGACGCGGTCGACGCCGTCGTGGTCGACTACGACCCGCTCGAGGCCGTGGGCGACATCGAGGACGCCGCCACCGACCGGGTCGTGATCCACGACGGTCTGGGCACCAACCGCAGCTACACCTGGGTGCTGTCGCCCGACTCCGCCGCGGTCGACGCCGCGTTCGCCGGCGCCGCCCACGTGGTGTCCGAGCGCTACATCCAGCAGCGGCTCATCCCCGAGGCCATGGAGCCCCGGGGCGTGGCCGCCGTACCCGGCGTGTACGGGGGCGACATGACCCTGTACTCGGCCACCCAGATCCCCCACATCCTCAAGGTCCAGGCGGCCATCGTGTGCGGGATCCCCGAGCACAAGATGCGGGTGGTGGCCCCGGCGGTGGGCGGGGGCTTCGGCTCCAAGCTCAACGTCTACGCCGAGGAGCTGATCGCCATCGCGCTGGCCCGGCAGCTGGGCCTGCCCACCCGGTGGACCGAGGGCCGCAGCGAGAACGCGGTGGCCACCATCCAGGGCCGGGGCCAGGTCCAGCACATGGAGCTGGCCGCCGACGCCGACGGCAAGGTCACCGCCGTGCGGGCCACCCTGGTGGCCGACATGGGGGCGTACCTGCAGCTGGTGGGGCCGGGGATCCCGCTGCTGGGCGCCTTCCTCTACCACGGCGTCTACGACGTCCCCGCCTACCACTTCGAGTGCACGGGGGTGTTCACCAACCGCACGCCGACGGACG
>DASXRH010000077.1:0-2207 GCA_036506715.1 Acidimicrobiales bacterium | reverse complement strand
CGTCGGCGCCCTCGTCGGTCCCCTCGGCCTGGACGGTGGCCACCAGCCACGCCACGAACCCCGAGGACGAGGCGCCGGGGTCGAGCCGCAGGTGGTCGTGCGCCAGCTGGACGACCGCGTCGACCGGGCCGGCGCCGTCGCCCACCGCGGCCACGTCGGGGAGGCAGGCGGCCAGCCGGCCACCGCTGCGCCGCAGCAGGTCGAGGGCCTCCCGCACGTCCTTGTGGTCGAGCAGCCCGTCGCCGCCCCGGACCCGGTAGGGGACCCCGGCCAGCCGCAGCGCGTCGGTGATCACCGGGATCTGGGCGTGGGTGCGCACCAGCACGGCCTGGGCCGACCACCGGGACCGGGGGCCCCGCCGGTCGCGGGCGGCCCTGGCGATGGCCACCGCCTCGGACCGCTCGTCGGGGTGGCGCTCGAGCCGGACCGCCGGCCCCCCGACCCGGGTGGCCCGGACCGGCCGGTCGCCCACCTCGGCCCGGCGCAGCACGTCGGCGGCGGCCTCGAGGACCTGGGGGGTCGACCGGTAGTTGCCGTCGAGGGCGATGACCTCGGCCGGCGGGTACAGCCGCCGGAAGCCCTCGAGAAGGCCGGCGTCGGCCCCGTTCCACCCGTAGATGGCCTGGTGGGGGTCGCCGACCACGCACAGGTCGTAGCGGTCGCCCCGCCAGGCGTCGAGCAGCCGCAGCTGCAGCGGGTTGACGTCCTGGAACTCGTCGACGAACAGGTGCTGGAACCGCCAGCGCTGGGCGGCGGCGAAGGCGGGGTCGGTCTCGATCAGGTGGCCGCACAGCCGCAGCAGGTCGTCGAAGTCGACCATGCGGGCCCGGCGCTTGTCGTCCTCGTAGCGGCGGTAGAGATCGGCGACGCGATCGGCGGGGACCGGCACCCGGCGGCGGGCGGCCGCCCCCGCCTCGGCGTAGCCGTCGGGGCCGACCAGGCGGGCCTTGGCCCACTCGATCTCGCCCGCCAGCTGGGCCACGGAGATGGGCGTGCCCGCCACCAGGCCGGCCAGCAGCCGGGACTTGCGGGCCAGCAGGCCGGGGGCGGCCCGGCCCTCGTCGGCCCAGCGGGACCGCAGCTGGGCGTACGCCACGCCGTGGAACGTGCCGGTGGCGACCCCGCCCCGCAGGCCCAGCGCCCGCAGCCGGCCGGCCAGCTCGCCGGCGGCCCGGCGGGTGAACGTGAGGGCCAGCACGTGGCTGGCGTCGGCGTCGCCGCTCTCGACCCGCCAGGCGATGCGCCGGGTGAGCACCCGGGTCTTGCCCGAGCCGGCCGGAGCCAGGATGGCGAGCGGCCGCGCCGGGGACGTCACGGCCCGCGTCTGGGCCTCGTCCAGGTCGTGCAGCAGGTGGTCGGCCACCGCCGCAGACAGTATTCGGGCGCGTAGCATCCTGGCGGTGATCGACGTCCCGACCGACCGGTTCGAGGACCTGGTGGCCGAGGCGCTCGACGGCATCCCCGGCGAGTTGGCCCGCTACATCGAGAACGTGGCGGTCATGGTCGAGGACGGCACGCCCACCAGCGGGCTGCTGGGACGGTACGTGGGGGTGCCGCTCACCCGGCGCGACGGCGGCTACGGGCTGGGCGTCACCATGCCCGACCGCATCACCATCTTCCGCCTGCCGATCTGCGCCCGGTGCCGCACCGAGGCCGACGTGGTCGAGCAGGTGACGGTCACCGTCGTCCACGAGGTCGCCCACCACTTCGGCATCGACGACGAACGGCTGGCCGAGCTGGGCTGGGCCTGATCCGCAGCGACCACCGGGCCGCCGGCGCGGCGGTACTGTGGCGTCGTGCCCTTCCCGCGGAGGCTGCTGAACGACAACGAGGACATCGTCCTCGACCTCCATCCGCACTGGTGGTTCTTCGCCCCGCCGCTCATGGCCCTGGTGGCGGTCACCGCGGTCGGCGTGTGGGCCTGGGCCAGCACCGACGCCGCCTGGCTGCAGGTGCCGGTGGGGCTGGTCATCCTCGGGTTCCTGGCCTGGTTCGGGTGGCGCTACCTCCGGTGGATCACCACCAACTTCGTGGTCACCAGCGACCGGCTCATCTACCGCCACGGCGTCCTGTCCAAGCACGGCATCGAGATCCCGCTCGACCGGGTCAACACCGTGTTCTTCCGCCAGTCGGTCTTCGAGCGCGTCGTGGGGTCGGGCGACCTCGTCATCGAGTCCGCGGGCGAGATGGGGCGCCAGGCCTTCTCC
>DASXRH010000076.1:0-1802 GCA_036506715.1 Acidimicrobiales bacterium | reverse complement strand
GCTAGCGCGACAGGCGGTCGAGCAGGCCGGCCAGGGCTTCCGCGACGTCGTCGCGGCGGCGTTGCCAGCGACCGCTGGCGACCCGCATGCTGCCGCCACCCACCACGGCGCCGGCCGGGAGGGCGGCGATGACGAGGCCGGGCTCGGCCAGGAGGGCGCCGATCAGGCCGGTGGTCAGCGTGACCGCGCTGCCGGCGGCGGCGCCGCCGGCCAGGGCGCCGGCCCGGCTGGCCGCCAGCTCGGCTTCGATGCGCACCAGCGTGCGGTCGTCGGCCGGGGTCACGACCGCGGTCACCGTCTGCAGCCCGTCCAGCCGGATGGCGCCGGCGAAGTCGAGGCCTCGGCGCAGGCTGGCCACCAGGTCCTTGCGGGGCCGGTACACCGTGCGGTCGCCCGACCGCCGGCGCACCTCGAACATCTGCGTGCGCAGGAACCGGTCGATCACCGCCAGCGACGCTGCGGGGTCAGGCTCGACCAGCCGCTGCTGGGCGACGATGCGGGAGCCGGCCGGGCGGGCCACCGCCCGGCCGCTCCGGCCGCCGCGGCGCGTGGCCTCGACCGGGGCGGGCAGCACGCCGGCCCGCAGCTCGGCCACCGCCAGGCGCACGGCGGCGGGCGACACCCCGACCTCGCGGGCCGCCTCCTCGACCGCGGCGCTGTCGTAGCCGTCGGGCCCGCCGCTCGCCGCCTCGTCGGCGGCCTCGATCTCGACCGCCCGGCGCAGGACGCGGGCGACCTCGTCACTGCTCAGGCGGGGGGAACGCCGGGCCTCGGCCACGCATCCATCTTCGCCGGTGGCAGCCTGGAACGCATGCGGATCATCACCCAGAAGTCCTTCGGGGGTCCCGAGGTGCTCGAGCTGGCCGACGCTCCCACGCCCACGCCGCTGCCGACCGAGGTGCTCGTCCGCGTGCGGGCCGCCGGGGTCAACCCGGTGGACTGGAAGACCCGGGAGGGGCGCGGCATGGCCGCCGTGCTGGGCGAACCGCCGATCACCGTGGGGTGGGACGTCGCCGGGGTGGTCGAGGAGGTCGGCTTCGGGGTCACCACCCTGGCGCCCGGCGATCCCGTGTTCGGGATGCCCTGGTTCCCCCGGGCGGCCCGGGCCTACGCCGAGTACGTCACCGCCCCGTCCCGCCACTTCGAGGTCAAGCCGGCCGAGCTCAGCTTCGAGGAGGCCGCCGGGCTGCCGTTGGCCGGCCTGACCGCCTGGCAGATCCTGGTCGACACCGCCAACGTCCAGCCGGGCCAGCGGGTGCTGGTCACCGCGGCGGCCGGCGGGGTCGGGCACCTGGCCGTGCAGGTGGCCAAGAGCCGGGGGGCGATCGTGCTGGGCACCGCCAGCGCCGCCAAGCACGACGCGCTGCGCCGCTACGGGGTCGACGAGCCCATCGACTACCGCACCGCGGACGTGGCCGAGGCGGCGGGCCAGGTCGACGTGGTGGTCGACCTGGTGGGCGGCAGCCGGGACCTCGTGCCGACGCTGGGGCCCGGCGGCCTGTTCGTCAACGTGCCGTCGTCGGCGCCGACCGACATGGCCGACGCGCTGCGGGAGCGGGGCGCCCGCTTCACGACGTTCCTGGTCGAGCCCGACCGCGAGGGCCTGACCGCGCTGTCCCAGTTGGTGGAGGACGGCGAGCTGCAGGTCGACGTCACCACCTCGCTGCCCCTCGAGCAGGCGGCCGAGGCCCACGCCCGGGGCGAGACCGGCCGCACCACCGGCAAGATCGTCCTCACGCTCTAGTGGACCCTCGCGGAAGTCATCGTGGCGTCTCGCCGGCCAGATTCACCGCTGGACGTCG
>DASXRH010000075.1:0-1601 GCA_036506715.1 Acidimicrobiales bacterium | reverse complement strand
CTCACCCTGGCCCGCAGCGCCCAGTACCTGTGCCCGGGGGTGGTGCTGGCCGTCGTCGATCCGGGGGTGGGGACCAAGCGGCGGGGGGTGGCCATCGAGGTGGGCGACGGGTCGTCGTACCTGGTCGGGCCAGACAACGGGCTGCTGGCCTCAGCCGTCGGCATGGTGGGCGGGGCGACCGCGGCCGTCGAGTTGACCGAGGCGATCTACCAGCTGCCGGCGCCGGGGGCGACCTTCGCCGGGCGGGACATCTTCGCCCCGGCCGCCGCCCACCTGTGCGCCGGCGTGCCGCTCGACGCGCTGGGCCCCCGGGTCGACCCAGCCGAGCTGGTGCCCGGGCTCGTGCCGCTGCCGCGGGAGGAGGACGGGGCCATCATCGGCGAGGTGCTGTGGGTCGACCGCTACGGCAACTGTCAGCTGAACATCGACCCCGACGAGATCGGGACCTGGGGCGGGCGGGTGCAGCTGCGCTGGACCCGGCCCGCCGAGGGGGTGCGCACCGCCCGGCGGGCCGCCGCCTACGACGAGCTCGAGCCTGGGCAGGTCGGCCTCGTCGTCGACAGCTACGGGCTGCTGGCCGTGAGCGTCACCCGGGGCTCCGCGGCGGAGACGCTGGGCCTGGTGGCCGGGGACGAGCTGACGCTCATCCCGCTGATCGGCGACGAGGAGGGGCGCGGCGCTGACGGCGACGCGGCCTCGACCGGTTTCACGTCCCCTGTCACCCTCCAACCCCGGAAGCCCACATGAGACCCGGCACGACCATCGTCCTCGCCATCCTGCTGGCCCTGATCCTGCTGTCGTCGGCGGTGCAATTGCTGATCGTCGCCCGCTGACGGCGGGGCGATGACAGACTTTCGGCCGCATGAACCTGGCGACGATCATCGACGGACACCCGGCCGAGCAGCCTGCGCTCTACAGCCGGGGCCGGGTCACCACCTACGGCGAGCTGCGTGGGCAGGTCGCCCGGCTGCGGGGGGCGCTGGCGGCACGGGGCGTCCAGCCGGGGGACCGGGTGGCGGTGATCGCCGGCAACAACTGGTACTTCGTGGTCGCCTACCTGGCGGTGCTGGGCGTGGGGGCCATCGCCGTGCCGCTCAACCCGCAGAGCCCGCCGGCCGAGATCGAGCGGGAGCTGGGGCAGGCCGAGGTGTCGCTCGCGCTGGTCGGTCCTGCCCCCCGGCGGACCGTGGGCGACCTGGCGCCCGGGGCCGTGCCCGGGTTCGGGGGCGGCCTCGCCATCAGCGACCTGCTCGAGGGGGACGAAGCCTCAGGCGGGGAGGGCAAGGCCAAGGGCAAGGCCAAGGGCACGGGCAAGCGCAAGGGCGAGGGCAAGGGCGAGGGCAAGGGCGAGGGCGAGGGCACGGCCGAGGGCGAGCGCACGGGCGAGGGCACGGGCGCGGGCGCGGGCGAAGGACACGGCGAGGGTGAGGGTGTGTCGGCGGAAGCTCCGGGGACGGAGCCGCCTGTCGTCGACCGGGAGCCGGAGGACGTGGCCGTCCTGCTGTTCACCAGCGGGACCGCCGGGGCGCCGCGGCCGGCGATGCTCACCCACGGCAACCTGCTGGCCAACCTCGACCAGGTGCTGGCCAACCCCGAGCGCC
>DASXRH010000074.1:0-5225 GCA_036506715.1 Acidimicrobiales bacterium | reverse complement strand
GAGGAGATGGCCCACGACGGCCAGCGGCTGGTCCGGCTGGTCGCCGAGGGCACCTGGAAGGGCAAGGCCGGCTACCGCACGGCCCTCGACCTCACCGACGCCTTCTTCGATTTCTGGGACCAGCACCGGCCGGTCCTGCGGGTGGTCGATCTGACCACCGAGGAGGGCGACAACCGCTTCCGCAACATCCGGGTGCGGCTGCTCAACGCGGTGACGATCGAGTTGGCGGGAGTGGTCTCCGCGTTCCAGTCCGAGGGCAAGAACCTGGGCGTCGAACCGATGGCCCAGGCCGGCACGCTGGTGACCACGCTGGCCAACGTGGCCGCCCACCACTACGGCTTCGAGTTCTGGGGCATCCGCACCAGCGACGTGCGGATCTCGGTCGCCCGCCAGGTCTACTGGGGCGCCACCGCGCAGCGGCCTCCGGCCCCCGCGCCCGCCTGACCCGCGACGCCGCTCGCACCGTGGCGCGCGGCGCACGAATCGTGCTCCAATGGGGCCGCCAGAGTGGGTGACGGTCCAGGCCATGCCGGGGAATGGCCGAGGAGGAACAGCGTGGGGCGAAGCCAGCCCGAGCACACGGTTGCCTTCGGCATCCAGTTGCCCGTCCAGGCGCAGTCGATCCTCTTCGCCGAGCGCTGGGAGGCCGGCGCCGGGGTCGACGAGCTAGGCACCACGGCCCGGGTGGCCGAGCACGCGGGGTTCGCCTACGTGGCCGTGTGCGACCACGTGGCCATCCCCAAGGAGCGGGCCCACGCCATGACCACGACCTGGTACGACTGCGTGACCACGCTGGCGTATCTGGCGGCCCTCACCCACCGGGTGCGTCTGCTCAGCCACGTCTACGTGCTGCCGTACCGCCACCCGCTGATGGTCGCCAAGCAGTGGATGACCCTCGACGCCCTGTCCGGCGGGCGGGCCATCCTCGGCGTCGGGGCCGGCCACGTCGAGGGCGAGTTCGCGGCCCTCGGCGTCGACTACGACCGCCGGGGCGCCCTGCTCGACGAGGCCATCGACGCCGTCCGGGCGGCTTTCGCCGGCGAGTACACCGACCACGAGGGCGACGGCTGGGCCTACGAGGAGGTCGGCCTCACCCCACGGCCCGTGCAGGCCAGCCTTCCCATCTGGGTGGGCGGGTCCTCGCCGGCGGCGCTGCGCCGGGCCGCCGAGCGGGGCGACGGCTGGCTGCCGTCGGGCCCACCCGAGGGCGGCATCTCCGCCGGCATCGCCCGGCTCCGCGAGCTGCGGGCCCGGGCCGGCAAGGCCGACGAGCCGTTCACGGTCGGCGCCCTGTCCGGCCCGCTGTACGTGGGCGAGCCCCGCTGGGACGTCGGCCGGGCCGTGCACGGCTCGCCCGAGCAGATCGCCGCCTTCCTCCGCGTGCTGGCCGGGTTCGGCGTCGACCAGATCCAGGTGTCGTTCCGCAGCCGCGACGCCCACGAGCTGTACGACCAGCTGCGGGTGTTCGGGGCCGAGGTGGCGCCCCTCGTGAGTCGGCGCTGACGGGTCAGATCAGGCTCAGCCCGCCGTCCACCACCAGCACGTGGCCGGTGATGTAGCTGGCCTCCGGCGACAGCAGGAAGCAGGTGGCCGAGGCCACCTCCCAGCCCGTGCCCTGGCGCCCGAGCGGGATGGTGGTACGGCCCCGCGAGGGGCGGCCCCGGGTGGCGTTCCGGCCGAGCGGGGTGTCGATGAGGCCGGGGGCCACCACGTTGGACCGCACGCCCCGGCGGGCGCCCTCCAGCGCCACGTGGCGGTTGAGGCCGATCAGCCCGGCCTTGGAGGCGTCGTAGGCGGGCAGGCGGCTGCCCGGCTGCAGCCCGGCCAGCGAGCTGACGAACACCAGCGACCCGCCCTCGGGCATGCGGGGCAGCGCCTCCCGGGCCACCAGGAAGTGGCCCCGCAGGTTGACGGCGAACGTCACGTCCCAGTCGTCGACGGTCGTGCCCGCCAGCCCGCCGCCCCGGCCGATGCCCACGTTGAGGACGACGCCCTCGAGCCCGCCGCCCCCGCCGGCCCCGGCGTCGACCGCGGCAGCCACCACCGCCGCGCAGTCGTCCTCGGACCTGACGTCGCCCACCACCACCGTGGCCTCGGCCCCTTCGGCCCGCACCAGCGCGGCGGTCTCCTCGGCCGCCTGCTCCACCCGGTCGGCGCACACCACCCGGGCGCCCTCGCGGGCGGCGGTGACCGCGATGGCCCGGCCGTTGCCGACCGGGGGATCGCCCTCCTCGGGCGGGCTGGGCTGGGTGCCGGCGCCGACCACGAGGATCGTCCGCCCCGCCAGGCGGTCGCCGGTCACGCCAGGTCCCCCAGGCTCTCGGCCACGCCCGGCTCGACCTGCACGCCCAGCGAGTTCAGCGCGTAGCCCACCAGGTGATAGTGGCCGACCAGCATGGGCACCTCGATCAGCTGGCGCTCGTCGTAGCGCTCGGCCAGCGTCCCCCAGGTGGCGTCGGTGATGCAGGCGTCGTCGTGCAGCTCGTCGGCCGCCCGCAGCAGGGTGGCGTCCCACGCCGACCAGCCGGCGGCAGCGGGCCCGGACCGGACCCGGGCGATCTCGTCGTCGCCGAGGCCGGACTGGCGGGCGATGCGGACGTGCTGGGCCCACTCGTAGGCGGCCCGGCAGTTCCACCCGGTCCGCAGGATCAGCAGCTCGCGGTCGCGGGCCGGCAGCGTGCCCGCCAGCAGCTTGCCGCCGAAGGGCAGCCAGCGGCGGAACAGCCCGGGGTGTCGGACCAGGGTTGTGAAGATGTTGGTGGCCGCGGCGACTGGGCCGCCTGCCTGGGCCAGCAGCTCGCGGGCCTGGTCGTCGATCTCGGCCTCGGGCAGCGGGGGGATGCGGGGAGCGGCCGGGCGGACCGGGCCGCCGTCGTCGTCGGCGGGCATTGCCCGGCAAAGTAGTGGCTCACGTCACGCGACCGGGAAGGGCCCGCCGATGATCCGTCTGACCGCCATGCTCCGCCGTAACCCCGCGCTGAGCGCGGCCGACTTCCACGCCCACTGGCGGGACGTCCACGCCGCCAAGATCCTGTCCGTGCCGGGCATCGGCGACCGGGTGGTCCGCTACGAGCAGCACCCCCGGGTTCCCGACGTTCCCGGGGCGTGGACAGGCAGCGACGGCTACGACGGCGTGACCACCCAGTGGTTCCGCAGCCTCGACGACTTCACCGCCATGATCAGCGATCCCGAGTACCAGCGGATCGTGGGGCCCGACGAGAGTCACCTGCTCGACCTGGCCGGCGGCGTCTACCTGCTGACCGGGGAGCCGCGCCTCGTCATCGGGCGCGACTGACCCCGGGAGCCGACCCGCCCGGTCGGCCCCCGGGGAGAGGGGGAGGTGCCCACTGCTGTTCGGTGCCCTCGCCGCGCCGGATGACCGTCCGGCGAAAAATCTCCGCGGCTACGGTCCCCGCGATGCACGAACTGGCCAGCGCCGCGGTCGAGGCGGCCCTCGCCGCCGGGGCCCGCTACGCCGACGCCCGGGTCATGGTCATCCGCCACGAGTCGCTCGCCGCCCGCAACCGGGTGGTCGAGGACCTGACCCAGGGCGAGACCGCCGGCGTCGGCGTGCGGGCGCTCATCGGGTCGTCGTGGGGGTTCCAGGCCACGCCCACCCTCACGGCGGCCGCCGCCCGGGCGGCGGGCGAGGGCGCCGCCGCCGTGGCGAAGGCCTCGGCCCGGGTCCCGGGCCCGCCGCTCGACCTGTCCACCGCCCCCGTGGTGGTCGACCGGTGGTCCTCGACCTGGGAGGAGCACCCGCTCGACGACGTCAGCCTGTCCGAGCGGGCCGATCTGCTGGTCGCGGCCACCGGGGCCGCCAACGACGCCGGCGCCCCGCTGGCCCAGGCGTCCAGCGAGATCTGGGACACCGAGAAGTGGTTCGCCTCCAGCGAGGGCAGCCGCATCGAGCAGCGCATCGTCGAGTGCGGCGCGGTGGTCGACGCCACGGCCATCGGCGACGGCGAGACCCAGCGCCGCTCCTACCCGGGGGTGCGGGGCCAGTACGGCACCCAGGGGTGGGAGCTGGTGCGCGGCCTCGACCTGGTGGCCAACGCCGCCGCCATGGCCGAGCAGGCCGTGGCCCTGCTGTCGGCGCCGCCCTGCCCGGCCGGCACGACCACCGTCGTGCTCGACGCCGACCAGGTGGCGCTGCAGATCCACGAGTCGGTGGGCCACGCCGTCGAGCTCGACCGCATCCTCGGGTGGGAGGCCGCCTTCGCCGGCACGTCGTGGCTCGACCCGGGCCAGCTCGGACGGCTGCGGTTCGGCAGCGAGCTGATGCAGATCACCGCGGACGCCACCCTGCCCGGGGCCATGGGCAGCTTCGGGTACGACGACGAGGGCGTGGCCGCCCAGGCGGTCGACATCGTGCGGGACGGGCTGTGGGTCGGCGTCCTGTCGGGCAGGGACTCGGCGCCACTGGTGGGCCTGTCGTCGGGGGGCATGGTGGGGGCCGACGGGCCGGCCCGGCTGCCGATGGTGCGCATGACCAACGTGGGCCTGCTGCCCGGCGACTCGTCGCTGGAGGAGATGGTCGCCGGCACCGACGACGGCATCCTCATGCAGACCAACCGGTCGTGGTCGATCGACGACAAGCGGCTCAACTTCCAGTTCGGCTGCGAGATCGGTTGGGAGATCAAGGACGGGGTCGTCGGCCGCATGCTCAAGAACCCCACCTACACAGGCATCGGGCCCACGTTCTGGGCCTCGCTCGACGCCGTCGGCGGCCCCGACGAGTGGACCGTGTGGGGGGTGCCCCACTGCGGCAAGGGCCAGCCCCTGCAGGTCGGCCACACCGGCCACCACGCCCCGCCCTGCCGGTTCCGCGGCGTCAGGGTCGGCGTGCGGTAGGCCGGCAGGGGCGGCGCGCCGCCGTTCCGGGGAGCGGTAGCGGTCGGCCGCCCGCTGGTGGGCGGGCCGGTGGCGACGACGACGCTGCTCGCCCTCGAGCTGTGGGACGACTCGCTGGTGGCCACGCTGGTCGAGTTCCCCGAGCCCGGCGCCGTGTCCGCCGGCATCCAGGCCGGCGGGGCCATGACCTGGTCGGCCACCAGCGACGCCGGGTCGATCCACCGCGGCGTCGGCGGCGGCGGCGGGCCGGCGGGCGCCGACCGCCTGATCGACTGGCGCCTGACCCTCACCCCCGGCCTGCCGCCCGCGGCGCGCACCGTGGACGTCCGGTTCGGGATCGGCGCCGACGTCGTGGCGGGGACCATCGACCT
>DASXRH010000073.1:0-9301 GCA_036506715.1 Acidimicrobiales bacterium | reverse complement strand
GCTGGCTGGCGCACCCAGGGGCACCGGCCCGGCGGTCGAGGCGGGCGGACGGGACCGACCACCGGACCAGCACCCCTGGATGCACCAGCCCACAGATGACCGTTGCAGCGGTGGCTGACGAGGTCGCCTGATTGGTTGCGGTGACGTTACACCTGTAACGCGCCGAGCGGCAAAGCCTGCTGTACGTGGTCACGCCACCTCGTTGAGTCGTCGAATCGTGACGCGACGGGTGGCCGGACGATCACGGTGCCAGGTGGGTGCGGAGGGCCGCCAGCATCTCGGCCCGGGTCGACGCCCCCAGCTTCTGGCGGATCTTGGCCACGTGGTGCTCGACCGTCTTGGGGGAGATGTACAGCTGGGCGCCGATCTCCTTGTGGGTCAGCCCGTCCACGATGTACTGCGCCACCATCTGCTCGCGCTCGGACAGCACGCCGACCGAGCTCGCCGCCTCGGCGGGGTCGCTGGCCGGCAGCGCCGCCTTCAGGTCGCGGGCCTGCTCCAGCAGCGAGCGGGTGACCGACGGGTCGGCCGAGCGGATGGCGGCCTGGCCGGTCAGCCGGGACGCCTCCCACGTGAGGCCCAGGCCCTGGAGCCCCCGGGCCGCGGCCGCCACCGCCTCGGGATCGGCCGTGCCCCCGAGGATCGCCACCCATGTGCGGGCCGCGTCGGCCAGCGCCCCCAACCGGGGGTGGACCGGCGTCGTCGCCTCCACCTCGGCCGCCCGGCGGATGGCGGCCTCGCGGTCGTCGGTGGCCAGCGCCACCTGCAGGCCGATCCAGCGCAGCGGCAGCAGCCACAACGGCGGCTCGCCCAGCGAGCGGACGACATCGCCCAGCTCGCGGGCCTTGGGCGCCACCCGGTCCCACAGGCCGAGGCGGGCGGCGCCGATGGCCAGCTCGCCCACGACCTCCAGCGAGAACAGGTCTGCGGGGTGGCGCAACAGCACGCCCTCGGCCCGGGTCCAGGCGTCGCCCAGCCGGGTCAGGTCGCCCGACCGGCGGGCGAGCCCGGCCTCGATGGCCGTGGCCAGCAGGATCTCCCGGGGCGCCAGACTGGCCCCCGCCACGTCGTCCAGCGCCGACTGGGCCGCAGCCCACCGGCCGGCCCGCACCGCCACCCACCCCAGCCCGAGGCGGTGGTGGATGCGCAGCGGCGCGCCGCCCACGTCGTGGTCGCGAGCCCGGGTGAGCAGGTGTTCGGCGGTGGCCAGCTCGCTGAGCGCCAGCGCCACCGTGGCCCCCACGGCGTGGGGCGTGGTCGGCAGCACCAGGCTGGTGTGGGCCGACTCGAGCAGCTCGGCCGCCTCGAGGATGGCGGGCAGCGGGCGGCCGCCGTCGCCCGAGGCCGAGGCGGCCAGCGCCCCGCAGGTCAGGCGGAGCGCCTCCATCTCCAGCCCCAGCGTGGCGCCGTCCCCCGGCGCCTCGCCGGTCCCGGCCCCATCGCCGCCGGCTGCCGCGGGCGCGGTCGCCTCGCCGTCGGCGGGCAGGGCGCTGCGGTCGCCGGTGGCCAGGGCGCCGACGGTGGCCAGCAGCGGCCAGGCCGCGGTGTCGCGGTCGCCCGGCACCTCGTCCGCCCGCCCGCCGTCGGCCCCCACGGCCAGCTCGGCGTAGGCGCGGGACGACCGCCGCCAGAACCCGCGGGACGGCAGCAGCGCGGCCACCACGGCCAGGGCCCGGCGGCGGTCGGCGGCGCCGGGGTCGGCCACCACGGCGTCGGCCAGCCGCAGGGCGGTGACCGCGTCGCCCCGCAGTGCCGCCGCCTCGGCCCGGCGGGCGGCGATGCTCGGCGGCGGGGTGCCGGCGGCGATGGCCCGGTCGTACCAGGTGGACGCCAGCTCGGGCGCCTCCACCCGGGTGGCGTCGCCGGCCGCCACGTAGGCGGCGGCCACGGCCGGGCCCTGGGCTCCCGCCGCCGCCAGGTGCTCGCCGGTGCGGGTGGCCGGCGCCCCCCGCTCGGCCAGCGCCGTGGCCAGCCGGGCGTGGAACCGCCGGCGGTCGGCGACCGGTGTCATCTCGGACACGGCGGCGGCCACGACCGGCACCACGTCGCCGGTGGTCGGGGCGACCAGGCCGGCCGCCTCCAGCGCGTCGATGGCGTCGCCCAGCCGGTCGGGCGGGATGTCGGTCGTCGCCCCGACCAGCTCGTCGTCGAGGTCGGCGCCGGCGCTGAGCGCGGCCAGCACCATCCGGGCCTCGGGCGGCAGCTGGTCGACCTCGGCCCGCAGCGCCGCCACCAGCGACGGGCCGGGGGGGCCGGGCGGGGACGTCAGGCGGCCGCCGGCGACCGTGCCCACCGCGACCCACTCGGCCAGCACCAGCCGCACCAGGCCGGGCATGCCCTGGGTGAGGTCGTGGACGACGTCGACCAGCCGGTCGTCGACCGCGGAGCCCAGCACGATGGCGGCCATCTCGCCGACCTCGGGCTCGTCCAGCGGGCCCAGCGCCACCAGCGGCTGGCTGCGGCCCAGGACGGCGTCGAGGGCGGCCAGGTCGGTGTCGCCGGGTGTCGGCCGGTGGACCACGCTCAGCCGCTGGGTGCGGTCGACGGCCCGCTCGGCCACGCCGACCACCACCCGCAGCGAGCCGGGGTCGAGCCACTGGGCCTCGTCGACCACCAGGGCGGCGCCGTCGAGCCGGGTGGAGAGGGCGTCACGGTAGGAACGGTCGTCGCCCACGTCGGCCGCCACCGGGCCGTCGAGCAGGTCGCGTACGGCGCCGAACGCGTGGCCCCGCTCGAGCCGGCGGCCCGACAGCCGCACCACCGGGACCTCGTGGCTCCGCAGCCGGCCGACGACGGCGTCGACGACCGCGGCCCCATCGGCCGTGCCGGGTGCCACGATGCCGATCTGGGTCGGCCGCCCGTCGTCGGGCGCGGCGAGGGTGGCCACGCGCGCCACTCGGGACAGGAGCCGGCCAGGCATCGGGCCGTGATCGTAGTGGTGTCCCACCAGGTCCCCGGCCGCCTGTGCGGGGCCGTCGCTAGGGTGCGGCCATGGACTTCGCCCTCAGCCCCACGGCCACCAAGCTGCGCGACGAGCTCGAGGCCTACATGGACGAGTGCGTCTACCCCAACGAGGCGCTCTACGACCGCCAGATCGTCGAGTCGGGCAACCCCCACGCCCACGCGCCCATCCTCGACGAGCTGAAGGTCGAGGCCCGCAAGCGGGGCCTGTGGAACCTGTTCCTGCCGCACGCCACCGAGTGGACCGAGGGCCTCTCCAACCTCGACTACGCCCCGCTGGCCGAGGTCACCGGGCGCAGCCACCTGGCGCCCGAGGCCCTCAACTGCGCGGCGCCCGACACCGGGAACATGGAGATCCTCACCATGTTCGGCACCGACGCCCAGAAGGAGCGTTGGCTGCGGCCGCTGCTGGAGGGAGAGATCCGGTCGTGCTTCGCCATGACCGAGCCGGCCGTGGCCAGCTCCGACGCCAGCAACATCTCACTGCGCATCGAAAGGGACGGCGACGACTACGTCCTCAACGGTCGCAAGTGGTGGATCAGCGGCGCCGCCCGCGAGCGATGCAGGGTCGCCATCGTCATGGGCAAGACCGACCCCGACGCCCCACCCCACCGCCAGCAGTCGATGATCCTCGTGCCCATGGACAGCCCCGGGCTGACCAACCTGCGCAACCTGCCGGTGTTCGGGTACACCGACAACGAGGGTCACTGCGAGCTGCTGTTCGAGGACGTGCGGGTGCCGGCCGACAACCTGCTCGGCGAGGAGGGCGGCGGGTTCGCGATGGCCCAGGCCCGGCTGGGGCCGGGACGCATCCACCACTGCATGCGGGCCATCGGCGTGGCCGAACGGGCGCTGGAGGCGATGTGCCGGCGGGTGAGGGAGCGGGCGCCGTTCGGCAAGCCGCTGTCCGAGCAGGGCGTGATCCAGGAGTGGATCGCCGACAGTCGCATCGAGATCGAGCAGGTCCGTCTGCTGGTGCTGAAGGCGGCGTGGCTCATGGACACCGTCGGCAGCAAGGGCGCCCGCATCGAGATCTCGGCCATCAAGGTGGCCGCCCCCAACATGGCGCTGCGGGTCATCGACCGGGCCATCCAGGCGCACGGGGCCATGGGCGTGTCCGACGACGTGCCGCTGGCGTCGATGTACGCCCACGTGCGCACGCTGCGGCTGGCCGACGGCCCCGACGAGGTCCACCGCATGTCGGTCGCCCGGCGCGAGCTGCGCAAGTACGAGGGCTGAGCGGGCCGGACCGACAGCGGCGTCGGCGCGGGCACTACCGTGGACCCGGTCCTGGGGACGGGGTGTCAGGTGCGCTGCAGAGGGAACCACGCCATGATCCGTCGAGCTGTGCTCATGCTGTTGGCGCTCGCCGTGGCCGGCAGCGGGGTCGCCTGCGGCGGGAGCGGCGACTCGGCCAAGACCGAGAGGTCGGGTTCGTCGTCGTCCGGCACCGAGTCGGGCCAGAGCGGCGACGCCGCCTCGACCGCCAACGGCGAGACCGGCGACGCCGCCACCGCCGGTGCGCCCGCCGCCGGCGACCCGCCGTCCGCCGGGCCCGGCGGGGGCGCCCCGACCAACGCCCCCGGCGACGTCGGCACCGCCCTCGAGACCGATTACACGTTCACCGGCGAGGGGCACGAGGCGTTCTGCGGGCAGATGGCCGACCTGCAGGCCTCGTACCAGACCGCCGACCCCGACACGATCACCTATGCGACCGTCGCCGACCAGCTCGCGGCAATCACCCCGCCGCCCGAGCTGGCCGCGGACTGGTCCACCTTCGTCGACGTCCAGCGGACCCTGGCCGCCGACCAGGACCAGGACCTGAGCGAGACCGACCCCGACCGGATGTCCGCTTACACGACCGCAAGCGCGAAGGTGTCTGTCTACCTGACCGACGTGTGCGGCCTCTGATCGCCGCGATCGGTCGATCACCGGGTGCGCGCCGCCGGGCGCCCGCAGTCCACAGAAAGAGATTCTCCCCATGCGTCGTACCCTCATCGCACTTGCCGTGACCGGGTCGCTGGTCCTGATCGCCGGCTGCGGTGACGGCGACGGCAACGGCGGGTCGGCGGCTGCGTTCTGCTCGGACTTCAAGAAGCTGCAGGACGACATGGCCAACGTCGACACGAACGACCAGGAGGCCATCGACGAGGGCTTCCGCCGCCTGGAGGAGCTCGACCCGCCCGACGAGATCGCCGACGAGTACCGCCAGATCGTCGAGCTGGCCAAGGACGCCAACGACGCCGCCCAGGACATCGACCTCGGGAACGCCGAGGACGTGGCCAAGACGCAGCAGGAGTTCGCTCAACGCGAGCAGGAGCTCGAAGCGGCCAGCCAGAAGGTCGACGACTTCCTCACCAACGAATGCGGCATCGACGCCGCCGAGACCGACAGCAGCGACGCGGGCTCCGGCGGCCAGTAGCCGCCGGGCCCGGGCGGTTCGTCCTCAGGGCGGCGGGCGGAAGACCGTGAGGCTCACCCGAGTGCCGTCGGCGTCGGGGCTGAACCGGACCTCGTCGGTCAGCGTGCGCATGAGTGGGATGCCGAGCCCGCTCTCGTGCCGCAGCCGGCGGGGGTCGGTGGCGGCAGGCAGGGCCTCGACGCGGTCGGGGTCGAACCCCCGCCCCCGGTCGATGACGTCCACGGTCACTTGGTGGTCGTCGACGGTGCAGCGCACCAGCACGGGGCCGTCGGCGTAGATGGCCTCGTGGGCCTCGATGGCGTTCGAGCACGCCTCGGTCACGGCGATCTTGAGGTCGTCGAGCCGGGCCGGGCTGAGCCCCGGGGCGAGCGACCCGATGGCGGCGTCGACGACGAGGCGCACGAGCGACAGGTAGGCGGGCCGGGCCGGGATCTCCAGCTCGACGACCGCCACCGGATCAGCTCCCGGCGACGGCGGCGTCGAGCGAGGGCAGCAACGGCACTGCCTTGTCGAGCCCTGTGATCTCGAACAGCCGGGTGATGCGGGTCTCGGTGCACACCAGCCGCAGGTCGCCCCCGTGGGTGCGGGCCCGTTTGAGCGCGCTGACGATGGTGCCGAGCCCGGTGGAGTCGAGGAAGTCGATGCCATCGAGGTCGAGCACCAGCCGGTTGCGCCCGCCGTTGACCAGGTCGATCAGCTGCTCGCGGAGGTCGGGCGAGGTGGCGACGTCGAGCTCGCCGAAAACGGTCACGACCGTCCATCCCCCCACGTCGGACACCTCGGTGCGCAGCTGCATGGCGCGCCGACGATACCGCCTCGGCCGCTGGCGGCCGGGTGACGACGGCGGCCGCCGCCGGCCGGCGCCGACCAGGCCCGGGGGAAAGTGGGGCTACACCTGTGGAATTCCATGGGCGTAACCTGGCGGCGGCATGGCTCTCGTCGCTGCCGACCCGTTCGACCCGCTGGAGTCCCTGCGGGCCGCCCTGGCCGTCCGGGCCGGCGCGCTCCCGGGCGTCGGCGCCCCCGAGCACCTGATCGACGCGGCCGAGCTCGACGATCTGCACCTCGACGCCCCGGCGCCCCGGTCGCCACTGGTCCACGTGCACCGGATCCCCCCGCGCCCGGCCCGCATGGGGTCCCTGGCGCGGCCGCTGCCCCGGGAGGTGGCCGACCGGCTCGGCGTCGACGCCCTGTGGTCGCACCAGGCGCAGGCCATCGACCTGGCCCGGGCCGGGCGGTCGGTGGTGGTGGCCACCGGCACGGCCTCGGGCAAGTCGCTCTGCTACCAGGTGCCGCTGGCCGAGGCGGCGGCGGCACCGGTGCGGCGGGGGACGTCGCTGCTGATCTTCCCCACGAAGGCGCTGGCCCACGACCAGGTGCGGGCGCTGGCCCAGCGCGGCTACCCCGGCGTGGTGGCCGGCGCCTACGACGGCGACACGGGCACCGAGGAGCGGGCCTGGGTCCGCCGCCACGCCACGGCCGTGCTGACCAACCCCGAGATGCTCCACAGCGGGATCCTTCCCCACCACGACCGGTGGGCGAAGTTCCTCGGCCGCCTGCGCTACGTGGTCGTCGACGAGCTCCACGCCTTCCGGGGCATATTCGGCAGCCACGTCGCGCACCTGATGAGACGACTGCGCCGCCTGGCCGCCCTCTACGGGGCCGACCCGACATTCGTGTGCTGCTCGGCCACCATCGGCCAGCCCGAGCGGCTGGCCTCGGCGCTGTGCGGCGTCCCTGTCGAGCCCGTGCTCGACGACGGCTCGCCCCGGGCCGAGCGCCTGGTCGCCGTGTGGAACCCGCCCCCGCTCGACGAGGTCACGGGCGCCCGGGCCTCGCCCAACGGTGCGACCGCCGCGCTGGTCGCCGAGCTGGTGAGGTCGGGCCAGAAGACCATCGCCTTCTGCCGAAGCCGGCGCACGACCGAGGTCGTGGCCGCCGACGTCCGCCGCCGGTTGCCCTCGCGGGTGCGGCGGCGGGTGAAGCCCTACCGGGGCGGCTACCTGGCCGAGGAGCGCCGCGAGATCGAGGACGAGCTGTTCGGCGGCCGGCTCGACGGCGTGGTGGCCACGAGCGCGCTCGAGCTGGGCATCGACGTCGGCGGCCTCGATGCCGTTGTGCTCAACGGCTTCCCGGGCACCATCGCCTCGTTCTGGCAGCAGGCCGGCCGGGCCGGCCGGTCGGGGCGGCCGTCGGCTGCGGTGCTGGTGGCCGGGTCCGACCAGCTCGACCAGTGGATGGCCGCCCACCCCGACGAGCTGGTCCACCGCCCGCCCGAGCCCGTGGTCGTCAACCCGGCCAACCCCTTCGTCGCCGACGCCCACCTGCGCTGCGCCGCCCACGAGAAGCCGCTCACCCACGCCGACGAGCGCTACTGGCCCGGCCTCCTCGACGACGTGGTGCTGCGGCTGGTGCGCGAGGATCAGCTGGTCGTGCGGGAGCGGGCCCGGGGGCGCGGGCCCCAGGCGCTGTACGCCGCCGGCGGCTGGCCCGCCCACGGTGTGGGCCTGCGGGTGAGCGCCGGCGGGCAGGTCATGCTGCGCACCGCCGAGGGCGAGGCCGTGGGCACCGTCGAGCTGGGACGGGCGTGCGAGCAGGCCCACCCGGGCGCCTCGTACCTCCACGCCGGCCAGTCGTGGCGGGTGGTCGAACTCGACCTCGACGAGCGCCAGGCCGTGGTCGAACCCGACGATGGCGTCACCTACACGGTGGCCCGCACCGACATCGACGTCCGGGTGGTCGACCGGGACGACCACCGCCGGGTCGGCGCGTTCGGGCTGGGGCTGGGCACCGTCGAGGTCCACCAGCAGGTCACCGGGTACCAGCGCAAGGACACGCTCACCGGCGAGTCGCTGGGGGTGACGCCGCTGGAGCTGCCCCGGTCGACCCTGACCACCCGGGCCTTCTGGTACGAGGTGCCCGGGGAGGTGCTGGCCGCCGCCGGCGTCGAGCGGGCCGCCGCCCCAGGCGCGCTGCACGCCGCCGAGCACGCGGGCATCGGGGTGCTGCCGCTGTTCACCATCTGCGACCGATGGGACGTGGGCGGCGTCTCGACCCTGCACCAAGCTGACCTCGGCGGGCCGGCGATCGTGATCTACGACGGCTACCAGGGCGGTGCGGGCGTGGCGGAGCTGGGCTACGAGGCGGCGGATCGTCACGTCGAGGCGACGGCGGCGGTGATCGAGGCGTGCGGCTGCGCCGCGGGCTGCCCGTCGTGCGTGCAGTCGCCCAAGTGCGGCAACGGCAACGAGCCGCTCGACAAGGCGGGCGCTCTCGCCCTGCTGCGCCAGGCCCTGGCCTGAGCCGTCGGCCGTCATCGTTCGACCCGCATGGTGGCCTCGCCCCGGAGGGTGAGGTCGCCGAGCATCCGGCCCACGAAGGGCAGCCGGGTCGGCGGCCGGTAGCTGACGACGGCCCGGACCTCGCTGCCGACCGCGCCCCGGCCGCTGAGGTCGACGGCGAGGCGGTCGGCGTCGAGCGGCCCGGCCCGCCGGGCCGCCCGGGTGGCCGCCGCCGGGTCGGGATCGACCGCCGCCGCCCGCACCGCCTCGCGGGCGGCATGGGTGACCAGCAGCTGGTCGCGAGCGACCACCGCCGCCTGGACCAGCGCCACCAGCAACAGCGCCACCAACGGCAGCACGAGGGCCAGCTCGACCGTGGCCTGGCCGCTGTCCCACCGTCTCACAGCGAGCTCGTGAGCTTGTCGATCACCGACTCGAACAGGCCCGTGAAGCTGCCGGTGCCGTTGGCCCAGGCGATGACGCCGAGGGCGATGCCGCCCGCGGCCAGGATCACGAGGCCGTACTCGGCGGTGGCCTGGCCTCTGTCGTCGCGCAGGAGCGGGGTAGCCAGGCGGGTGGCGAGGGCGCGGGCGGTGTGCAGCATCGGGGGGACCTCCGTGGTCGTCAGGAGCTGAGG
>DASXRH010000072.1:0-7960 GCA_036506715.1 Acidimicrobiales bacterium | reverse complement strand
GCAGCTCACGCCGCAGGTGTTCGCCTCGGTGCAGGACGTGCTGCCCAGCTTCCCGCTGCCGCAGTTCGCCGGGCTCAACCTGTCGCTGGTCGAGATCAGCCGGGTCGGATCGGGCTTCGTCCTGTTCGCCGACCTCGTGCCGGCCTGAGCGCCAGGTCACCCACCACTAGTCGAGGCCCGGTCCAACGGGGGACCGGGCCTCGGCGCGCCTGCGGTGGGCGGATCAGCGGGTGGGCTCGCCCTTGCCCTGGACCTCGCCGTCGACGGCGACCCTGACCCGGTCGTCGTAGAACGCGATGAGCCCGGCGATGCGCTCGCTCTCGGGGAGGGGCGTCGGGTACGACCAGGCGACGTCGGCCACGTCCTCGCCGTCGGCGCCCGCCAGCGACAGGTGCACGGTCGTGCCCTTGTACGGGCAGTACGTGACCGTGGAGGACGGGGTGAGCAGGTCCATGCGGACGTCGACGCGGGGGACGTACCAGCGGGTGGGCAGCCCTGTCTCGAACAGCGCGTGGGCGTGGGTCGAGCGGGCGATCTCGACCCCGTCCCGGGTCACCACCACCTCGCGGGAGGAGGGCAGGATGTCGATGCGGGAGTACGGGCTGCGGACGTGGGTGAACACCTCCTCGTCCTCCTCGAACCAGGCGTCCATCGCCCCCCAGTCGAGGCGCACATGGTCGCGCAGGTCCTCGAGCGGGCTGTCGGGGTAGCGGACGGCGGCATCCTTGGCCTCGTGCGCCGCGGTGCGCACGGTGAGGACGTCGCCTTCGCCTCGGCTGGGCGAGTGGTCCGTGGCGCCGGTGGCCACCAGCTCGGCCCGCACGTCGGCCACGGGCAGGTAGTAGGTGGGGTAGTACGGGACCTCCCACACCAGCAGCGGGTGGGTGGTGTCGACCACCAGCTCGCCGCCCAGGAAGGCCCGGACGCGCTTGGCGCTCGGCTCGACCCGGACGCGCCCTCGAGTGTCGGTGCTCATAGTGGGTGGAACCCGGCCGGGTGGCCGACGATTCCCGCTCACGGCGCCTTCGGGCCGGGCATTTGGGCCAAACGCCTCGCCTGTCGGGTCGGCCTCAGGCCGCGGCCTGGTGGGCGGGGTCGCGCGCGTCGACGCCGGGCCCCTCGTCGGCGCCGATGCCCCGGCCGCTGGGGAGCAGCCGCCAGGCGGTGGCCGCACCCACCAGCGCCACGACGATGGCCACCAGCGACGCCCACCGCAGCCCGGTGATGAACGAGGCCCGGCCGGCGTCGGACACCAGCTGGGACGTGCGCCCCCCACCGCTGCCCGAGGCCACATGGAGGGCCGAGCCCAGCGACTCGCGGGCGGTGGCCAGCGCCCGGGCCGGTAGCCCGACCGGCGCCAGGCGGTCGTCGAGGGCGTTGCGGTAGGTAGCCGCCGCCACGCTGCCCATGACGGCCACGCCCAGCGCCCCGCCCACCTGGCGGGTGGTGTCGTTCATGGCCGAGCCCACGCCGGCCCGCTCGGGGGGAAGCGAGCCCATGATCGAGGCGGTGGCCGGGGCGACGAGCAGGCCCATCCCGGCGGCGAAGATGACCTGGCCGATGAAGATGAGCGGGTAGCCGGTGTCGGGGGTGGAGGCGATGCGGGCCAGCTGCGACACGGCCACCACCAACAGGCCGCCGACGATGGGGACCTTGGGCCCCATACGGGCGACGATGCGGGGGGTGAGGTTGGCCACGATCATCAGGACGATGGCCACGGGCAGCGTGCGGATGCCGGCCGCCAGGGTGCCGTAGCCCAACAGCACCTGCATGTGCTGGGTGACGAGGAAGATCGTGCCGAACAGGCAGAAGTACACCGCCGACACAGCCACGCTGGCCCCTGTGAAGCGGGGGTTGCGGAACACCCGCACGTCGAGCATCGGCGCCGGCGAGCGGATCTCGTGCACCACGAACAGGGCGATGAGCACCACCCCGGCCGCCAGGGCGCCCAGGGTGACCCCGTCGATCCAGCCGTCGCTGCCGCCCCGGATCACGCCGTAGACCAGCGTGCCCAGGCCGAGGATCGACAGGCCGGCGCCCAGCGGGTCGAGGCGGCGGCGCACCGGGTCGCGGGACTCGGGCACGGCCAGCCACACGCCCACGAGGGCGATCGCGACCACCGGCACGTTCACCAGGAAGATCGAGCCCCAGTAGAAGTGCTCGAGCAGCAGGCCGCCGGTCAGCGGGCCGAGGGCGATGCCGATGCCCGCCGTGCTGGCCCACACGGCGATGGCCCGCTGCCGCTCGGTCGGGTCGCGGAAGACGTTGGTGATGATCGACAGGGTGGCGGGGAAGATGAGGGCCGCCCCGACGCCGGTGAGGGCCCGCATCGCGATGAGCTGGCCGGCGGTGTCGACCAGGGCCGACGCCAGGCAGCCGAGGGCGAAGACGACGAGGCCGGCCGCCAGCGCCCGCCGCCGGCCCGAGCGGTCGCCGATGCTGCCGCAGGTGAGCAGCAGGCCGGCGAACACGACGGTGTAGGCGTCGACGATCCACTGCAGCTGGCCGGTCGAGGTGGCGATCGTGCGCCCGAGGGTGGGGAGGGCGACGTTGAGGATGGTGGTGTCGACGGCGATGAGCACCACCGACAGGCAGAGCACGCCGAGGGTCCACCAGCGGCGGGGATCGGCCGTGACCGTGACGGGGGGCGTGGCGGCCGTGGGGCGGTCGGCCAGGCCCGGAGCGACGGCGGCGGCGGCGTCCTCGGGGCCGGGCGCCGTGCCGGCGGGCACCGCGTGCGGATGGTCCGAGGCGGTGGTGGCCGTCGGTTCGGTCATGCAACGCACCATACGGGTGGTCAGTTGCGTGAAGCAACTGTTAATCTGGTCACGTGCGCCGGACCTCCTTCGCCGACATGCCGTGCTCGATCGCGCGCACGCTCGAGGTGGTGGGGGAGTGGTGGACGCTGCTGATCGTGCGCGACGCCTTCCTCGGCATCACCCGCTTCGACGACTGGCAGCGCCGCCTCGGCATCGCCCGCAACGTGCTCACCGCCCGGCTCGACCACCTGGTCGACGAGGGCATCTTCGAGCGCCGCCCCTACCAGGACGCCCCGCTGCGCCACGAGTACGTGCTCACCGACAAGGGGCGCGACCTGGGACCGGTGCTGTCCGCCCTGCGCACCTGGGGCGACCACCACGTACCCACTGCCGGCGGCCCCACCACCGTGCTGGTCCACGACGGCTGCGGTCAGCCCACCCGCCCCGTCCAGACCTGCTCGGCCTGTGGCGAGCGCCTCGGCCGCGACGTCCACGTCGAGCCGGGCCCGGGCAGCCGGGACCCCGGCTTCGCTGCCCAGGGCCGGCCGGTACCGTCCTAGGCGCCGGCTCGCCCGGCCCGGGCCGTCGCCCACCCGGCGCGGGTCACGGCCCAGGTGCAGTCGATGCCCTCCTCGCCCGGCGCGTCGACGCTGTCGGGCGCCTCGCCCACGAAGCGGTAGCCCAGGCCGGCGGGGACGCCCCGGCTGGCGGCGTTGGCCCGGTCATGGTGGATCTCGACCCGCTCGACGCCGGCGTCGGCGAAACCGACGTCGGTGAGCGCCGCCACCATCTCGCTGGCCAGCCCCTGGCGGGCGTGGTCGACGTGGACCCAGTAGCCGATCTCCAGCACCCCCGGTCCCCGGCGCCGGTGGAGGCCGGTTCCGCCGACCACCTCCCCGCCGGTGCGGGTGAAGGCGCCGTACACGGCGTCGCCGGTCGCCGCCGCGCCCGCCGCCAATGCCCGGATGCGCTCGACCCGGGTGGTGTGGTCGACCGGCTCGTCGGCGACCCAGGGCATCCAGGGCCGCAGGTGGTCGAGGCTGCGCTCGATGGCGGCCGACAGCGCGGCGGCATCGTCGACCCGCCAGGGCCGCAGGACCAGCCGCGGCGTCGTGACCTCGACGGGGAGGACCTCCACGGCGCCAGTGTGGCCGCCGGGGAGCTGGACCACCGCCCGGTTTCGGGGATGTCGGCGGGCCCGGCGGTCGCCCGGGGTCTACGCCCCGGCGTCCGGCCGGCGGACCGAGTCGGCCAGCCGGCGGGGGGCGAGCAGGCAGTAGCTCTCGGTGACCAGCTCGGCGATCTCGTCCCAGTCGGTGGCGCCCGCGTCGGGGTCGGGGTCGAGCACCATGCCCACGGCGCCGGGCGCCCACGGCGGCCGGAAGAACGGGGGGCCCACATGGCCGAGCGCCTCGAGCTCGGGTCCCGACGACCGGAACGTCAGCACCACGGCCGGGCCGTCGGTGCCGGCCTCCCGGGCGTAGACGGGCGGCCAGCCGGCGGCGACCATGACCACATTGGCGAAGGTCCTGGTGCGGATCCGCCACCGCGTGCCGATCCAGGCCGGCTCCTCGACCACCTCGGGCAGGGCGCGGCACATCGCCCCCAGCCGGGCCACGAACGCGGGCGGGACCTCGGCGCGGTCAGGCATCGAGCAGCCCCCGGAGCGTGCGGCCGACCCGCGTCACCAGGGCGGGGTCGTCGGCGGCGCGGGCGAGGAGGATGGCGCCCTCGAGCGACGCCACCGCCAGCTCGGCGACGTCGTCGGGGCAGCGGGCGGCCAGGGTGCGGCACCACGAGGCAAAGGCGTCGCCCGCCGCCCGCCGGGTCGCCGGCGAGCGGGCCGAGGCGTCGACCACGCCGGCCGCCACCGGGCAGCCGTAGTCGACGCCGCCGGCGCGCATGGCCCGGGCGTAGCCGCGGAACAGGCCCTCGACGAGCTCGGGTGCCGGGCCCGCCCGGCCGGCCGACCGTTCGAGGGCCGTGCGCACCAGGGCGCCGTTGCGGGCGACCACGGCGCCGACCAGCTCGTCCTTGCCCCCGGGGAAGTGGTGGGTGAACACGCCCTTGGTCACCCCGGCGGCCCGGCACACCTCGGCGATGCCGACCGAGCCGATGCCCCGGCGCCGGAAGAGGTCGTCGGCGGCCCGCAGCAGGCGCCGGCGGGTGTCGGTGCGGCGCCGGTCGCCGCGGGCGGCCTCCATGCCGACATGGTAGTACGCTCGTACGAGCAATCGGGGAGGCTGCCGTGGGGGTCCTGAGGATCGAGCGCCGGGCGGGGTGGGCGGTGCTCACGCTCGACCGGCCGGACAAGCGCAACGCGCTGTCCATCGAGCTGCGCGACGCGGTCAGCGACGCCCTCGACGGGCTGGCCGCCGACGCCGGCATCTCGGCGGTGGCCGTCACCGGCGCCGGCGACGACTTCAGCGCCGGCTGGGACCTGGGCGAGTTCGAACGCTCGGGCCGCGAGCCCGACCTGGCCGCGCGGATCTGGGCGTCGGGCGACCGTTTCCACCACACGCTGCTCACCTTCCCGCTGCCGCTGGTGGCCGCTGTCGGCGGGCGTGCGCTCGGCGGCGCGTTCGACCTCGCCGTGTGCTGCGACGTGCGCATCGCCGCCACCACCGCCCGCTTCGCCCACCCCGAGTTCGCCTGGGCCGACGTGCTCTACGCGCCGCTCGAGGCCCTCGTCGGCGGCGCCGTGGCCCGCGACCTGCTGCTGACCGGCCGCGAGCTCGACGCCGCGGCCGCGCTGGCGGTCAACCTGGTGTCGGCGGTCGTCGCGCCGGCCGACCTGGCGGCCGAGCTCGACGCCACCATGGCCCGCATCGCCGCCGCGCCCCGCGACGTGCTGCGCCGCACCAAGGCCAAGGCCATCCGCCGGGCAGCCATCGACCTCGCCCCGTCGCTGGAGCTGTGATCCGGGTTGTGCGCGCTCTTCCACGTTGCTTGCGTTGGCCTACACGGCGAGGACGCCGTCGACGAGGAGCAGCACGCTCGTCGCCACGAGCGCGGCCGCGGTCACCCGTGCCGCCCACATCAGGACGCGACCGCCCACGCCGTCGCTCGGTGCCGCGGTGAGGGCCAGCGCGCTCACGGCGACCGCCAGCGCCGCCGCCACCAGGCCCGCACCGCGGTCGGCGGCGGCGCTGACCGCGAGGAGGATCAGCGCGGGGCGCAGCGTGAGCGGCACTGCGACCGGGACGAGGGCGGCGCGCCAACCCGGGAGCGCGGGCTCGGGCGACGGCGGCCGCCGGATCAGGTCGGCCGCGCCCACGACCAGCGCGACCGCGCCTGCCGCGATCCGGGCCGCCGGGTCGCTGACATGGAGCAGGTCGAGCAGGCCGTCGCCCGCCAGCGCGACGGCGAGGACCACCGCCGCGGTCGCGGCGCCCCCGAGCGCGGCGACGGCGGCCATCCTCCGCCGATCGGGCCTGTCGTCGTCGGTGCGGGGGACTCCGTGCGCAGCGCGGAACGGGTTGAGCGCGGCCACCAGCGCCGCGGCCCACAGCCATGCGGAGGGCGGTGAGCTCGCCCCGTCCGAGCCGGCGCCTCCCCGGCCACCGGCCGATCCGGTGGATTCGACGATGGTGATCGTGCGCAGCAGCGCAGCGAGGGCGTGCTGCTGGTCGTCCATGCGGGTCTCGCCGTCGCGGAACCACGCGCCGCGGGTCCGGCTCGGGTCCGGGTAGGTCGTCGCCTCGGTCGGATCGACCTGCCGGTCCACGGCCAGGCCGGCGATGCACAAGGCGTGCTCGGCGAGGGGCCGGCGGATGTCGGCCAGGCGCGGGTCGACCCGGGCCGTCCGCCACAGCCCCGTCAACGCTTCGCCGACGACGCCGTAGCCGCCGCCCCGGGGGACGTGGGGGGCGCGGGCGAGCGCGCCCCACGGGCCGAACCTCTGGCTCACCCACCGCACCTGTGCACCGAAGCTGCCGGCCTGCTCCCGGGCGTAGGCGACCTCGTCGTCGGTCAACGGCTCGTCGCCGGCCCGCTCGGGGAAGGTCACCGTCTCGGAGAGTCCGTAGGCGGCCCAGTGGTCGGGGACGGCAGGCCAGTAGTCCTCGACGTCGTCGCGGCGCGTGGCCAGGTAGTCGCCGACGCGATCGGCGACCTCGCCCCAGGCGGCGTCGGGGAACAGCAGGTGCAGGCGGGTGAGCGCCCAGTAGTTCTCGCCGGTGAAGTACACCGAGTAGGCGCCGGGCTGGGGCGCGCCGGATCGGAGGTCGTACTCGGCCAGCACCGCGCCCGAGGGTTCGGTCTGCGCCACCAGGAACCGTCCGAGCCCGGCGAGGAGCTCGTCGTACCGCTCGTCGCCTGTTGCGTCGCGCCGCTCGGCCAGGCCGGCCACGAGCAGGGCGGCCGCACCGGTCGCGGTGCGGCCCCGGTAGCTGAGCGCCGTCCAGCCGTCGCGCTCGACCAGGTGGTCCTGCGCCCAGGCCAGCCCCCGGTCGGCGCTGTCGAGAGCCCCCGGGATGCCGGCACCGGCGGCCTGGTAGAGACCCATGACCGCGCCGGCGTGGCGGACGACCTCGTACTCGTCGTCGAACTCCTGGTCGGCCTGGGCGTCGTAGTGGTAGAGCCAGGTGCCGTCGGGCTTCTGGTTGCGGACGAACCAGTCGACCGCCTCGGTCGCCGATGCCCGCAGCTCGGGCGCGGTCACCGTGGGACACCGCTCCGGCGGTGCCATGACGCCGAACGCCAGGACGCCGGCGCCGAGGAACGACAGGCCGGCCAGGGCGACGCGCCGGCCGACTCCCGGGGGTCGCGGGGCCAACTAGTGGACCCTCGCGGAAATCATCGTGGCGTCTCGCCGGCCAGATTCGCCGCTGGACGTCGTCCTCGTCGTCGCCGCAGCCGCTGGCTGCGCCTTCCTCCTGCGTCCTCGCCAGCGACAAATCTGACTCGGCGATACATCCACGTGACTTCCGCGAGCGCCCACTAGCGAGCCCTGCCGGTGCCGACCGTGCCGCGGGGGGCCGGGCGTCGGGCGGCGGGTCGCAAGGTGGCCGGAAGGGCAGGCCACGCGGTCAGCGGTAGACGGCTCAGCGCCAGGGCGAGGGCCCGACCGCCCGTCACGGTACGGCCGTCGCGATCAATCACCGCCACCGGTGTGCCCGGCGGGCCGTGCTCGATGCGGAAGCGGGCGAGCCAGTCGAGCCGCCCCACGACGCGGGCGAGCCGGCGCGCCGCCGGGCGGC
>DASXRH010000071.1:0-2190 GCA_036506715.1 Acidimicrobiales bacterium | reverse complement strand
GAGCGCACCGAGATCCGCGAGGCCACCGTCCGCAAGGCGCAATGGGACGCCTACAACGGGCAGCTGACCCGGGCCAGGGCGCCGTACGACCGGATCGTGGCCGCCACGTACCCCTACGAGTTCGTGGCCGGGTTCACCGAGCTGGCCGAACGGTCGTTGCGCGGCGAGGCCATCCCCGTCGACGAGCTGATCGCGCCGATGGCCATCACCGACTGGGGCGGGCTGACGGAGTTCCGCCAGGCGCTGTCCGACGAGGTCACGGCAACCGGCGACCACATCGCCGACGACGCCCAGCAGCGCCAGCGGTTGTTCGTGGCCACGGCCGGGCTGACGCTGCTGGGCGCGGTGGTCCTGACCTGGGTGGTGTCGCGCTCGATCACGGTCCCGCTGCGCTCGCTCACCCACCAGGCCACGCTCATGGCCACCGAGCGGCTGCCGGCGGCCGTGCTGCGGGCGCTGGAGACGCCGCCGGGCGAGGGCGTGCGGGTGCCGGCGATCGAGCCGGTGCGGGTGGCCACCCACGACGAGGTGATCGACGTGGCCGACGCGCTCAATGCCGTGCAGGAGACCGCCATCGACCTGGCGGTCGAGCAGGCCCTGCTCCGCCGGAACGTGGCCGACACGTTCGTGAGCCTGGGCCGGCGCAACCAGGGCCTCATCGTCCGCCAGATCGACATGATCACCCAGCTCGAGGCCGTCGAGACCGACGCCGACGCGCTGGCCGACCTGTTCAGGCTCGACCACCTCGCCACCCGCATGCGGCGCAACGCCGAGTCACTGCTGGTGCTGGCCGGGACCGAGCCGCCCCGCCAGTGGGCGACGCCGGTGCGGGTCGGCGACGTGCTGCGGGCCGCCCTCGGCGAGGTCGAGGACTTCCAGCGGGTGGCGCTGCGGGAGGTGGAGCCGGCGTTCATCCTCGGCTCGGCGGCGGCCGACCTCGCCCACCTCCTGGCCGAGCTGGTCGAGAACGGGCTCGTGTTCTCGCCGGCCGACCGGCTGGTCGACGTCCGGGGCCGGCGGGCGAGCGGAGGTCGCTACGCGCTGGCGGTGATCGACCGGGGCGTCGGCATGGATGCGATGGCGCTCGCGGAGGCCAACCGGCGGCTCGCCAGGGCCGAGAGCTTCGCGGTGGCGCCGTCGAAGTACCTGGGTCACTACGTCGCCGGGCAGCTGGCGGCCCGCCACGGCATCCGGGTCCACCTGGCGCCGAGCGCCGAGTCGCGGGGCGTGGTCGCCATCGTGGACCTCCCGGCGGCGCTGCTCGTCCATCCCCGGGTCACGACGACCGCCCCGCCGGCTCCGCCGCGGGCGCCCCGCCTGGCGCGGCGGGTGGCCGGCCTGCACCGCGATTGACCACCCGTGTGCGGGGGTAGGCCTGGCCGACAATGGATGCGTCGATCTCGTCTCGCGCGCCCGGACCGGACGACGGCCCGCCCGCGGGTCCGGGGCGCGTCGACGCCCTGGACCGGCTGCGGGGCGTGGCCCTGCTGGGGATGGTGATCCACCACGTCACCGACTGGATGACCGGGAACGCCCGGACCGTGCTGCCCGGGTGGCCGTCGTTCGCGCTGACCGACGTGGCCGCAGTGGCGTTCTTCGTGGCGGCCGGCGCGTCGGTGTGCCTCTTCGTGGCCAGCCGCCGGCAGCGGGGCGTGCGGCGGACCGTGGTCGCCGGGCAGGTGCTGCGGCGCTACGGGCTGCTGGTGCCGATCGGGCTGACGCTGGACTGGGTGCTCTGGCGCAACCCGTCCATGTTCGGGGTGCTCGAGGCGCTGGGGATGGCGGTCGTGGTCGGCGCGGCGGTGGCCGCGGTCGTGCCCGACCGCCTACTGCCGCTGGCGGCGGTGGCGGCGCTGGCGGGCGGGGTTTGGTCCGAGCGGGTGGCCGACGGCCACGACGCCTGGATCGCCCGGGAGGTCATCAGTGGGAAGTTCCCGCTCGTCATCTACGTCGGGTTCGTGCTCGTGGGCGTGGTGGCCGTGCGCACCGGCCGCTACGCCGACCGGCGGTGGGCGGTGGGCGCCGCCGTCGTGGCCGGCGGCGCCACGCTGGTCATGGTGGCCGACGGGACCGTGCCAGCCCGCTACCCGGGGAACATCCCGTTCGTGGTCCCGGGCCTGGCGGGCACGGCCGTCGTCTACGCACTGGCCCAGCTGCCGTGGTCGGGGCCGTTCGTCGCCGTCGACCGGC
>DASXRH010000070.1:0-9645 GCA_036506715.1 Acidimicrobiales bacterium | reverse complement strand
TCGCGGATCCGCCGGTGCCACTGCTCGGCCAGCGCCTCGGCCATCTCCACCCCGAGCCCATGGAGCTTGAGGTACTCGGTGTAGCGGTCGGCGGCGAACAGCTCGGCGGTGCGCGCGGACACCGCGTCGCCCATCGTCACGATGTGGAAGGCGGCGTAGTCCGGCTCGCCGGAGTCGACCGGCCGCAAGAAGTCGGCGATGCAGAGCCACGGCTCGGTGCGCTGGCGCGGGAACGCGAACCGGCAGCGCTCGGTGGTGCGCGACTCGTCGGCCCAGATCACGACGTCGGTCCCGTCGCCGTTGGCCGGGAAGTAGCCGTAGACGACCTGGGGCACCAGCAGCCCGTCGGCCTTGGCCTTGGCCATCTCGTCGCGCAGCGTGGGGCGGATGCGGGCCTTGAACTCGTCGTCGCTCTCGCCGCCCTGGGGCCGGAACTGCCACTGGTTGCGGAACAGCGCGGTCTCGTTCAGGTAGCCGGCGACCTCGTCGATGGGCAGTCCCTTGACCACCCGCGAGCCGACGAACGGCGGCACGAACACCTCGTTGTCGGTGACGACGTCGGGCGAGCGTGCGGGCAGGTCGGAGGCCGGTCCCCGGTCCTTCTCGGGCAGGCCCAGCGACGCCCGGGACGGCACCCGCGACTCGGACGGCGTGCGCCCCCAGTCGGGGTCGTCGCTCTCGGCCCCCCTGCGGATGGCGCCCAGCCGGTCCATCACGTGGAGGCCCTCGAAGGCGTCCTTCCCGTAGAACAGCCGGCCCTGGTACACGTCGCGCAGGTCGCGCTCGACGTAGCTGCGGGTGAGGGCGGCCCCGCCCAGCAGCACGGGGATGTCGGCCAGCTCGCGGGTGTTCAGCTCCTCGAGGTTGTCCCGCATGATCAGCGTCGACTTCACCAGCAGGCCCGACATGCCGATCGCGTCGGCCTTGACCTCGAGTGCCTTGTCGATCATCTCGGCGATGGAGATCTTGATGCCGAGGTTGTGCACCTCGTAGCCGTTGTTGGTGAGGATGATGTCGACCAGGTTCTTGCCGATGTCGTGGACGTCGCCCCGCACGGTGGCCAGCACGATGCGGCCCTTGCCGGCGCCCTCGACCTTGTCCATGTGGGGCTCGAGGTAGGCGACCGCGGTCTTCATCGTCTCGGCCGACTGCAGCACGAACGGCAGCTGCATCTGGCCCGACCCGAACAGCTCGCCGACCACCTTCATGCCGGCCAGCAACGTGTCGTTGATGATCTCGAGGGCGGCCGTGCCCTCGGCCATCGCCTGGTCGAGGTCGGCGGTGAGGCCGTCGCGGTCGCCGTCGATGATGCGGGCCTTGAGCCGCTCGTCGACCGGCCAGCCGCTGCGGTCCTCCTTCTCGGCCTTGGCCACCTTCACGTCGGCGAACACGTCGAGCAGGGTGGCCAGCGGGTCGTAGCCCGCGGCCTCGTCGCGGCGGTCGTAGATGAGGTCGAGGCACACCTTGGCCTGGTCGTCGGGGATCTTGGACAGCGGCATGATGCGGGCCGCGTGCACGATCGCCGAGTCGAGCCCGGCCTCGACGCACTCGTGGAGGAAAACCGAGTTGAGCACGTGGCGGGCGGCGGGGGAGAGGCCGAAGCTGACGTTGGAGACGCCGAGCGTGGTGTACACGCCGGGCAGCTCGGCCTTGATGCGCCGGATGGCCTCGATGGTGTTCATGGCGTCGCGGCGCAGGTCCTCGTCGCCGGTCGACAGCGGGAAGGTGAGGGCGTCGAAGATGAGGTCGCCGGGCGCCAGGCCGTAGCGCCCGGTCGCCAGGTCGTGGATGCGGTGGGCCACCCGCACCTTCCACTCGACGTCTCGGGCCTGGCCCTCCTCGTCGATGAGCAGGCACACGACCGCGGCCCCGTACTCGCGGGCCAGCGAGCACACCCGGTCGAAACGGCTGCCCTCGGCCTCGCCATCCTCGAGGTTGGCCGAGTTGAGCACCGCCCGGCCGCCCAGGCGCTGGAGCCCGGCCTCGATGACCTGGGGCTCGGTCGAGTCGAGCACCAGGGGCACGGTGACCTGGGTGGCAAACCGGCTGACCAGCTCGTCCATGTCGGCGGTGCCGTCGCGGCCCACGTAGTCGACGCAGACGTCGAGCACGTGGGCGCCCTCGCGCTCCTGGTCGCGGGCGATGCGGACGCAGCCGTCCCAGTCGCCGTCGAGCATCGTCTCCCGGAACTTCCTCGAGCCGTTGGCGTTGGTGCGCTCGCCGATGATCAGGAAGCTGGCGTCCTGGTGGAAGGGCACGGCGCTGAACATCGACGTGGCCCCGGGCTCGGGCCGGGGGTCGCGCCGGGCGGGCGTCAGGTCCTTGGCCACCGCCGCCAGCTGGCGGATGTGCTCGGGCGTGGAACCGCAGCAGCCGCCGACCACCTGCACCCCCAGCTCGGTGACGAACCGGGTCTGGTGCTCGACGAGCTGCTCGGGGGTGAGGTCGTAGTGCATCCGGCCGTCGACCACGGACGGCAGGCCCATGTTGGGCAGGCACGAGATCGGCATGGGGGCGTTGGCGGACAGCTGGCGCAGGTGCTCGTGCATCTCGGACGGCCCGGTGGCGCAGTTGAGCCCGAACACGTCGGGCCGCAGCGCGCCGAGGGCGCCGAGGGCGGCGCCGATCTCGGTGCCGAGCAGCATGGTGCCGGTCTGCTCCATCGTCACCTGCAGCTGGAGCGGGACGGCGCGGCCCACGGCCGCCATGGCCCGCCGGGCGCCGATGACCGCGGCCTTGGCCGCCAGCAGGTCGAAGTGGGTCTCGGTGATGAGCAGGTCGGCCCCGCCCTCGAGCAGGCCCCGGGCCATGACCTCGTAGGCGTCGCGCAGCTCGGCGAAGGCGATCTGTCCCAGCGACGGCGACTTGGTGCCCGGCCCCATCGACCCGGCCACCAGCCCGCCGTAGCCGTCGGCCACCTGGCGGGCGAGGCGGGCCGAGGCGACACAGATCTCGTGGGCCCGGTCGGGGATGCCGTACTCGCCGAGGGGTACGGCGAAGGCGCCGAAGGTGTTGGTCTCGACGACGTCGGACCCGGCCCGGAAGAACGACTCGTGGAGGTCGGTGATGACGTCGGGGCGGGTGACCGACAAGATGTCGACACAGCCCTCGAGCTCGGGGCCGCCGAAGTCGTCGGCGGTGAGCCCCAGCTCCTGGAGGTTGGTGCCGGTCGCCCCGTCGTAGACGACGACGCGCTCGTTGACGAGGTCGAGGAAGCGGCTCATAGGTATCGCTCGAGGTTACCGGCCGGCAACCGGCGCGGCCGACAGGGAATCGGCTGGACCGCATCCGGGGGCCAGCGCTCGGTCATCGGCCCGACTCCTGCAGCGTCAGCGCGGTTCAGGCAGGCGCCGCGTCCTGCTGGCGCAGGGCGAGGAGGCGGGTGGTCTGGGTCGATGCCTGGGAGGCGAGCAGGGCGGTGACCAGGTCGGTGAGGTGGCTGGTGAACAGACGGTCGTCCTCGCGGGGGTCCCCGGCGGCGCGGCGGGCCAGCTCGACGAAGGCGAAGCGGATCGCCGGGTACCGGGTGTGGAGGACGCTCAGCTCCTCCTCGGGCACCAGGGGGTTCAGCAGCTCGTGCCAGCGGGTGATGCTGTCGTCGGGTCCGATGATCGGCGTGCGCTTCCCCTGGCGCGACGGCCGGCTGTAGAACTCGGCCGAGATCTGCAGGTACTCGCGGCCGCCGTCGGGGTCGGCCAGCTTGGCCGCCAGCGGCGAGACCAGGGCGGCGGCCAGGGCCCGCATGTCCTGCGCGCCCGACTCCTCGTACTGGTCGAGCAGGGCGTGGCGCCGAGGCTCGCTGTCTCGCCGGTGCTTGTCGATCAGGGCCCGCACCAGCCCGTCACGGTCGCCGAAGTGGTACTGGACCGCCCCGGTGTTGCTCTGCCCGGCGGCCCGGTTGATCTCGCGCAGCGAGACGCCGTCGATGCCGTGGGCGGCGAACAGCTGTTCAGCGGCGCGGATGATCTGGTCGCGCGTATCGCCCTGGACGCTCGTGCTCATCGCCCGCTCGCCGTCCTTCCCGTTGGTTCCGGAACCCGACACGCGGTCCCGGGGGCCGCAGCTCCTTCGCACATCTGAGAGTTTAAGACACTTGCTTGCCTCGTACTCTCATTTGTGGCGGGATCGACGTCGGAGAGTGGGTAGGGATCACGCATGTCGCTACTGGTGGGGACCTCCGGATGGCAGTACCGGGACTGGCGGGAAGTCGTCTACGGCGGTGCTCCCCCGCGGACGTGGCTCGCCCGCTACGCGGCGGAGCTCCCCACGGTCGAGGTGAACAACGCGTTCTACCGCCTGCCCGAGCGGTCGGTGTTCGCCCGCTGGCACGACGAGACGCCCCCGGGGTTCGTGATGGCGGTCAAGGTCAGCCGCTACCTCACCCACGTCCTCCGGCTGCGGGAGCCGGCCGAGCCGGTGGCCCGCCTGGTCGACCGGGCCGCCGCCCTCGAGGACCGCCTCGGGCCGTACCTGCTGCAGCTGCCGCCGACCCTGCGGGTCGACGTGGACCGCCTCGACGCCTGCCTGCGGGCCTTCCCGGCCGGCGCCCGGGTGGCGGTGGAGCCCCGCCACGACAGCTGGTGGTGCGACGAGGTGCGGACGGTGCTCGAACGCCGGGGAGCGGCGCTGTGCTGGTCCGACCGCCGGGGCCGGCCGCTCACCCCCCTGTGGGCGACGGCGGGGTGGGGGTACCTCCGGCTGCACGAGGGCGCGGCGTCACCGTGGCCGTCGTACGGGCGGACAGCCTTGGGCACCTGGCTCGACCGCCTGGCCGCCACGTGGCCCCTGTGCTCGGGCGCGGCCGGCCCCACGGGAGCCGCCCCCGCCGCCGGAACCACCCGAGCCGCCGGAGCCGCCGACGTGTTCGTGTACTTCAACAACGACCAGCACGCCGCCGCCGTCGCCAACGCCCGCACCATGATCCGGATGGCCCGGCGCCGAGGGCTGGCGCTGCCTCGGTAGCGGTCGCGACGGCCGCCGGCCGCCGGCCGCCCGCACGGCGCGTCTCCGGCGCCGGGCGGTGGTGCCGCGCTCGCCGGCTGTGCCCGGTGCGTCGCCGGTCCGCGTGGTCCGGCGCCGGGATCGGGGGTGGCGCCCTAGCCTCGGGCGATGTGACCGCCACCGCCGCTCCCGGCATCGCCGTGCTGCCCGCCGGCATCCGCAACTTCGTGACCGAGGCCGTCGAGGCCGGCGGGGCCCGGGTGGTCGACGTCGGCGAAGCCGACGCTGTGGTGTGGACCGCGGTCGCCGACGCCGATGGGCTCGGTGGGGTGCTCGACGCCAATCCGCAGCTGCGGTGGGTGCAGTTGCCGTGGGCGGGCATCGAACCGTACGTCCCGGTCATCCGGGCCCACCCCGGTCCGCTGTGGACGGCCGCCAAGGGCGTCTACGCGGACCCGGTGGCCGAGCACGCGCTCGCCCTGGCGCTGGCCGGGATGCGCCACATCGACCGCTACGCCCGCCGTCGCAGCTGGTCGCCCGGCCGGGGCCGCAACCTGCTGGGCTCCCGGGTGACGGTGGTCGGCGGGGGCGGCATCGGCCAGTCGTTCCTGCGGCTGGTGGCGCCGTTCGACTGCGACGTCACCGTGGTTCGCCGGACCCCGGCCCCCATGCCCGGCGCCGCCCGGGTGCTGCCGTCCGAGGAGGTCGACGCCGCGCTGACCGGGGCCGAGCTGGTGGTGCTCGCCCTGCCGTTGCTGCCCGAGACCGAGGGCCTGATCGACCAGCGCCGCCTCGACCTGCTGGCCCCGGACGCCTGCCTCGTCAATGTGGCCCGCGGCGGGCACGTGGTGACCGACGACGTGGTGGACGCCCTGCGCTCCGGCCGGCTGGGCAGCGCCGGCCTCGACGTCACCGACCCCGAACCCCTGCCCGACGGGCACCCCCTCTGGAGCCTGCCCAACGCCATCGTCACCCCGCACACGGCCAACACGATGGAGATGGCCATCCCGCTGCTGACCGCCCGGGTGCGGGAGAACGTGCGCCGCTGGGCCGCCGGCGAGCCACTCGTCGGCCCGGTCGACCCCGTCGCCGGGTACTGAGCCGCCGATGCCCGCCGACGCCACCGACCCGCCCGCCACGGTCGTGCCCCCGGCTGGGGGCGAGCCCGGCGGCGCCGCCCTGCCCGATCTGGCGGCCACGGTCGCGGGGTACCGGCCTGCGTCGGCGGCGGAGGCCGCCGACCTGGCGCGCATCCGCGCGTTGCCGGCCGGGGATCCGTGGTCGCGGCGCCGGGCGTTGCACGTCACCGGGTCGGCGCTCGTGGTCCACCCGCCGAGCGGACGGGTGTTGCTGCGGTGGCACGAGCGGATGGGGTCGTGGCTCCAGGTCGGCGGGCACGGAGACCCGGGGGAGACCAGCCCCGCGGCGGTGGCGCGGCGGGAGGCGATCGAGGAGACCGGCCTGCCCGACCTCGGCTTCTGGCCCGACCCCTCCCTGCCCCGCCTGGTGCACGTGGTGTGCGTGCCGGTGCCGGCGGGCAACGGCGAGCCGGCGCACGAGCATGCCGACCTCCGCTACGTCCTGGCGACCGCCCGGCCCGACGCCCTGGTGCCCGAGTCGCCCGCCGCGCGGTTGCGGTGGCTCACGCTGGACGAGGCGGCGACGGAGGTCGGCGAGGACAACCTGCGGGTGACCCTCGGCCGGGTGGCCGCACTGCTGGCAGCCTCGACCTCAGCCTGACATCGAGGTTGAGGCTTGCCGCTGACCAGGGGTTCTGTGGTGCCGAAGCAGGGCAGGGTAGCGTCGGCCTGGTGACCAGGCTCTACACGGGCAAGGGCGACGACGGCACCACCGGGCTGCTGTTCGGCGGCCGGGTGCCCAAGGACTCGCCCCTGCCCCGGGCCTGCGGCGCCGTCGACGAGGCCCAGGCCACCATCGGCGTCGCCCGCTCGCTGGCCGAGCGGGGCGGCGAGCTGGACGAGGCCCTGACCCAGGTGTGCCGGGACCTGTGGGTGCTCATGGCCGAGCTGGCCACCCTGCCCGATAACCGCCACAAGCTGACCGACGGCCAGACCCGGGTCAGCGCCGAGATGGTGGCCGCCGTCGAGGCGTTGGTCGACGGGCTGGGCGAGCGGTTCGAGGCGCCGGCCAACTTCACCGTGCCCGGGCAGACGCCGCTCGCCGCCCAGCTCGACGTGGCCCGCACGGTGGTGCGGCGGGCCGAGCGCGAGGCGGTCGCCGCCGCGGCGCCCGGGTCGCAGGTGCTGGCCTACCTCAACCGCCTGTCGTCGCTGCTGTGGGTGCAGGCCCGGTGGGTCGAGGGTGAGCACCTGCTCAGCAGGGACGTCTGATCCGCCGGTCGATCGCCCCGCCGGGCCCGGGCCCGTAGCCTGGCCGCCATGTCCCCCATCGCCATCGAGCTCACCCGTTCCCTGGCCGGCCCCGCCGAGGCGGAGGGCGACGAGTCGGCAGCCCGGACCGTCGGGGCCGTCGGCCGGGGGGTCTACGCCGACCGCCTGGAGGCGGGCGATGTGCCCGACGGGGTCGACGCCCGCTTCCTGACCGCCCGGGGGTTCGAAGGCAAGCCCGGCGAGACCTGCGTGCTGCCCGGCAGCGACGGCGTCCTGGTGGTGGCCCTCGGCCTCGGCCCGGCCGCCGACGCCACCGCGGCGACGTTCCGGCGGGCGGCGGCGGCGCTGTCCCGGGCGGCAGCCCGCCAGTCGCACCTGGCCATCGACGTGCTCGACGATCTGCCCGAGCAGGTGGCCAGGCCGGTCATCGCCCAGGCGGTGGCCGAGGGTGTCGTGCTCGGCGCCTACCGCTACACGGCGCTGAAGTCGGACCCCGAGCCGTCGCACATCGAGTCGCTGGCCGTCGTCGGCACCGGCGGCGCCAAGGTCACGGCCGCCCTCGAGCGGGGCCGGTCGGTGGCCGAGGCCGTGTGCCTGTGCCGCGACCTGGTCAACCAGCCCGGCGGCAGCCTGACGCCCACCGCCTTCGCCACCCGGGCCGAGGAGATCGGCAGCCTGCGGGGCTTCGACGTCGAGGTGCTCGACCGCGCCGCCATCGAGGCCGAGAAGCTTGGCGGCCTGCTCGGCGTCAACCGGGGGTCCGAGGAGGAGCCCCGGTTCGTCAAGCTGTCGTGGGAGCCCGAGCGGCCCCGGGGCACGGTCGCCCTGGTCGGCAAGGGCATCACCTTCGACTCGGGCGGCCTGTCGCTCAAGACCAACGAGGGCATGATCGGCATGAAGGGCGACATGGCCGGCGCGGCCGCCGTGCTGGCCGCCTTCTCGGCTCTCGACGCCGTGCGCCCGCCGGTGCGGGTGATGGGCTACCTGCCGCTCACCGACAACATGCCCGGCGGCGACGCCACCCGGGTGGGCGACGTGCTGCGCATCCGCAACGGCAAGACCGTCGAAGTGCTCAACACCGACGCCGAGGGCCGCCTGGTGCTGGCCGACGCCCTCTCGCTGGCCAGCGAGGACGGGCCCGACGCCATCGTCGATCTCGCCACCCTCACCGGCGCGTGCGTGGTGGCCCTGGGCTCGAGCGTGGCCGGCCTGATGGGCAACGACGACGAGTTCCGCGACCAGGTGCGGGCCGCGGCCGACGCGGCAGCCGAGCCGGTGTGGCCGCTGCCGCTGCCGGCCGAGATGCGCAAGCAACTCGACTCGGACACCGCCGACCTCAAGAACGTGGCCAGCGCCCGCTGGGGCGGGGCGCTCATCGCCGGGCTGTTCCTCCAGGAGTTCGTGGAGGACGGCATCCCGTGGGCGCACCTCGACATCGCCGGTCCGGCGGTGGCCACCGAGGAGGACGCCGAGACCCGCACCGGCGGCACCGGCTTCGGCGTGCGCACGCTGCTCGGCCTGCTGTCGGACTTCCGCAAGCCGAAGCGTGCCGCCCGCCCGTAGACGGCCTCAGACCCCCGCACCGGTGTCTCGGCGGCGGAAGCCCGCGATGCCCACGGCCACCAGCGCGCCAGCCACCGCCGTGAGAGCGAGCATCGGGAGGAGCGAGAAGCTGTCGACCGGCATGGCGGGCACGTGTTGGAAGGGGGACAGGTCCTGCACCCAGCCCGGTAGGTCGAGCAGGTCGGCGAACAGCCCGATCACCGCGCAGACGGCCAGCGCCCCCCACGCCGCGAGGGCGGCACGGGGGGCCAGCCCCCACAGCGCGAGGGTGACGCCGGCCAGCACCCACAGCGCCGGCGTGAAGGCGAGCGCCGCCCCGGCGAGCCGGGGCACCTGCGACAGATCGCTGATCGACAGCCCGTAGGCCAACCCCGTGCCGATGCCCGTGGCGGCCATGATGACGGCGCTGCCCACCACCGCGATGCCCAGGTGGGAGAGCGCCCATCGCGGTCGGGACAGGGCCGTGGCCAGCAGGAGCTCGGCCCGCCCGGACGACTCTTCGCCCCGCAGCCGCAACACCGAGGCGATCACGAACCCCCCGGCGCCGAGCGCCAGCATCAGGGTCGACGTCGCCAGGTATGCGTCGGTGAGCCCGCCGGCAGCGCCCTGGGCGATCAGCTTCTCGAAGCTGCTGTTGTCGCCGACGAGGTCACCCACGTTCTGGGCCACCGAGCCGTAGGCCACGCCGGACAGCGCCAGCCCGGCGAGCCAGCCGGCCAGCGCCGCACGCTGCAGCCGCACGGCCAGCCCGCTGGGCCGGAGCAGGCCCGGCGCAGCCCGGGGCGGGCCC